>NZ_JBISDI010000003.1:0-143613 GCF_051162045.1 Anaerozeibacter quisquiliarum | reverse complement strand
TGTGTAGCATTTATCTCCAGCGCCGGCAGGGTACCCATTCGCCGTTGCACTGGCAAAGGCGCGGCCGCCTGACCGACAGGATCAAGTTGCCGCAACCGTCATCGCCCAGCACGCGCACGCAGAGCGTTTCCGGCTCGGGGCATGGCCTCGGGCAGGGCGGAGGGCAGGGCGGAGGGCACGGTGGATGGCACGGCGGGGGGCACGGCGGAGGGCACGGCGGGGGACACGGCCGGGGCCGATGCCCGCAGCCGGGAAACACGGGCGGCATGGGAAACCAACTGGGCAAATCCCAATTCATCATAGGCACACATCCTTTCCCCAAGGTAGCCGCTGATCTATTCTGACGCCGGCTGGCGGGTACTTTTCGCCCGCCCGTCCCTGCAAAACGCTTGACGTAGCGCTGCTGCGCCGGCGCGTTTTGCTGGAACAATTGGACGAAAAATCCCCTCGTCGGCCAACGCCCGAACCAATCAGCGGCTACCTTGCAGTGTATGCATCCGGGCGCGGATCGGTGTCGGACGGGGCGGGCGCCCCTCGCCGGAGGGGCATTACCGGCATCGGCCCGCCGCCGCTTTTTACCGTTTGGGCGTTTACCCAACCCAGGCTTCGTGGTATCATGAGGAAAACTATGCCAAAGGCACCGGGGGAACGCATGAAATTTGAAGCCATCCTGTTCGATCTTGACGGTACCCTGCTCGATACATTGGACGATTTGACCGACAGCGTGAACCACGCGCTGGCCGCGCTGGGTCACCCGGCACGCACATTGGACGAAGTGCGAAGCTCAGTGGGCGACGGCGCGCGGCGGCTGATCGAGCGCGTGCTGCCTGAGGGCGGTCCGGAAGCGGAGGTCGAGCGCTGCCTGAAGCTGTTTCAAGCGCATTATAAGGCCAACATGGAACATAAGACCGCGCCCTATCCGGGCGTGATGGAGCTGCTCGCCACGCTCCGGGCGGACGGCGTCAAGGTGGGCGTGGTGTCCAATAAGTTCGACGGCGCGGTGAAGCCGCTGTGCCGCAAGTACTTCGGCGACTTGGTTCAGGTGGCGATGGGCGAGCGCGAAGCCGAGGGTGTGCGCAAGAAGCCCGCGCCCGACGCGGTGTTCGCGGCGCTTCACGCGCTGGATGTGCCCTCTGACCGCGCGCTGTACGTCGGCGATTCGGACGTGGACGTGCTGACCGCACGCAATGCCGCCCTTCGCTGCCTCGCGGTCAGCTGGGGGTTCCGCCCGCGCGAGAGCCTGGTTGCGGCCGGGGCCGATGCCGTGATCGATCGCGTGGAGGAATTCCCGGGCGCGGTCAAACGGTTGGAGGCGGGTAGCCCATGAGCGAAAAAAAACCACGGCGCAGGGTATGGCGGTGGCTGCTGCTGCTGATCGCGCTGGCGCTGGCGCTGCTCGTGTGGTGGCGGATGAGCCGGCCGACGATCAGCCCGGAGCGGCTGGCCGCCGTCCCGCTGATCCTGCAAAGCGATTACGAGGACACGGTCGCGGTGTTCGCGGGCGAGGACAAGTCAGTCAAAACCAGCGGCTGCGGCGCGGTGAGCCTGTCGATGGCGATCGAGTACCTGACGGGCCGTGCGGTGTCGCCGCAGGTGCTGTTCGAATGGGCGGTCGAGCACGAATACTACTTCGGCGACGGACTCAGCCATGAGGCGCTGACCGATATGGCGCGGCTGAACGGCGTCAAAGGCACGTGGATCGCCAACGAACCCAAGCCGGTGCTGCGCGCGCTCAAGGCGGGCCGTCCGGTGATCGCGCACATGGGGCCGGGCACGTTCACGGCGGGCGGGCACTACATCCTGCTGCGCGGCGTGGACGCGGACGGACGAATCCTCGTCAACGACCCCAGCAGCCGCGAGCGCTCGGAAGTACCCTACGATATGGCGCTGATTATGGCGGAGCTTCGGCGCGAAAACTCGTTCCTGGTGTTGACAAAGTAAGGGGGGCCGCCGATGAATATCCTGATCTGCAACGCGGGCAGCACGTCGCTCAAATTCAAACTGTTTACGATGCCGGGCGAGCGGGTGCTGTGCGAGGGCCGGGTGGAGCGCATCGGCATGGGCGGCTCGATCTTTGCCTACCGCTGCGAGGGCGCGGGGGCCGACCTGCTCGAGGAAGGGCTGACGATCGACAACTACACGGACGGCATCGACCGGTTTTTGCGGCGGATGACGGCTAAGGACACCGGCGCAATCGAATCGCTCGGGGCGCTCGACGCCGTGGCGTTCAAGACGGTGCTCAGCAAGGGCCACCTGGGCACGCATGTGATCGACGAGGCGGTTCTAACGGGCATGGCCGACTACATGACCGTCGCGCCGGCGCACAACGGAGCGTACCTGGAAGCCATCCGCGTGTTCCGGCGGTTGACGCCGAACGCCCGGCTGGTGGGTGCGTTCGAGACCGATTTCCACCGCACGATCCCGCTTAAGCGCCGGTTGTTCGCGGTGCCCTACGACTGGTACGAGCACCACGGCATCCAGAAGATGGGCTATCACGGCGCGTCGCACAGCTACGTGGCCGAGCGCACCGGCCGCGGGCGCGTGGTGTCCTGCCATTTGGGCGGGTCGAGCTCGCTGTGCGCGATGCTGGACGGCGTGAGCGTGGACAACAGCTTCGGCTTCTCGCTGCAGACGGGCATCCCCCACAACAACCGGGTGGGCGAGCTGGACGCCTTCGTGATCCCGTTTATGCTGCGCCAGGGCATGACGCTCGACGAGGTCGAGCGCGCGCTGACCAAGCAGGCGGGGCTCAAGGGGATATCGGGCACGAGCGGCGATTTGCGCGACATCGAGCGCGCGATGGACGCGGGCAGCGAGCGCGCGCGGCTGGCGTTCGACATGCTGGTCGACGCCATCCGTCGCACGATCGGAGCCTATGCGGCGGAGCTCAACGGGCTCGACCAACTGGCGTTCACCGGCGGCATGGGCGAGCACAGCGCGCGGCTGCGCCGCGCGGTGTGCGAGGGGCTGACCTACCTGGGCGTCAAAATCGACGAGCAGGCGAACGCGTTGCTCTCGGGCGAGGGCGAAATCAGCGCCGCGGACTCGAAAGTGCGCGTGGTGGTGATCCCGGCCAATGAGGAACTGATGGTCGTTCGGCGCGCGCACGACTGTCTGACCGCCACCGCGCGCGGGGTTTGATCGGCGGTTACCCAGGTAAGCGCTGATTAAAGCACGCGTGCGATGGCGAGGGGAATTTTTGCCGGATTGGGCTTGCAAAATCCGAAGGCGTAGCAGCGCTACGTCGAGGATTCTGCGGGCCCGAGCTGGCGAAAATGCAACCGCCACCGCGCGGGGGATTTGATCGGCGGTTACCTAGGTCTGAATCTGCAGCTGCTCCTTGAGCGAACCGTCGTCGTCGAACACCATGAAATCGACCGGGGTCAGGAACACCGCGTCGCCGGGCCGGAACTCCTTTCGCGTCCAGCCCTCGGCGATTGCGCGCACCAGCGCGCCGCCCACCCGTACGCGGCAGTCGTTGACGTCGCCCAGGTAGTAGCTCTGCTCGAGCACGCCCGCGAGCGCGCCGGGGGATGGGGTTTTCGCCATGCGGATGTTCTCGGGCCGTATGGCCAGCTCGATCGCGCCGCGCTTGGGCCCGTCGTAGGAAAGCGCCTGGTTCATCTCGGAGATATGGATGCGGCCCGCCTCGGCTTGCGCCTTGAAGAAGGCCACCTTGCCGAGGAAGTCGGCCACGAACTGGTTGACCGGACGGTTGTAGATCTGCTCGGGCGTGCCGCTCTGCTGCACCACGCCGCGGTTGATCAAAAAGATCCGATCGCTCATCGCCATGGCCTCGGTCTGATCGTGGGTGACGTAGACCACGGTGATGCCGAGGCTCTGTTGGATTTCCTTGATCTCAAAGCGCATTGATTCGCGCAATTTGGCGTCGAGGTTGGACAGCGGCTCGTCGAGCAGCAGCAGCTTCGGCGCGGCCACCAGCGCGCGCGCCAGCGCCACCCGCTGTTGCTGGCCGCCCGACAGCTGGTTGGGGAAGCGGTCGGCATACTGACCGAGGTGCACGATTTCGAGCACGCGCCCTACCTGTTTCATGATCTCGGCCTTGGGCGCGCGCTTGATCGTCAGCGGGTAGGCCACGTTATCAAACACATTCATGTGCGGCCACACGGCGTAGCTCTGAAACACCATGCCCACGTTGCGCTTTTCTGGCGGCATGAAGGTCTTGCCGCCCGATACCAATTGGTCGTCTATGTACAGCGCGCCATCGGTCGGGCGCTCGAAGCCCGCGATGATGCGCAGCATCGTGGTCTTGCCGCAGCCGGACGGGCCGAGCAGCGTGACGAACTCCCCGTCGTTAAAAACTTCGTTGAATTCCCTGAGCACCACGTTTGAGCCAAAGGCCTTGGTGATGTGCTCGATGCGTACGGTGGACATCTTTAAAAAGCCCCCTAAATCGAAAACTCGCCCTTGGTCAGGCGGTTGAGCACGAAGTTGAGCAGCACCACGACCACCAGGATGCCGAAGGCCATGGCGCAGGCCTGGGGCTGGCTGGTGAAGGTCCAGTACTCGTAGAGCTGGAAGCCGATGGTCTTGGTGGTGTTGGAGTACAGCAGCGTGGTCATCGACAGCTCGTAGAAGCTGGGGATGAAGATCAGGAACCAGCCCGCGGCGATCGAGGGGAAGATCAAGGGGCCCGTGATCTTGACCATGGTGCGCAGCCAGCTGGCCCCCGACACCTGCGAGCACTCCTCGAGCGACACGTGGATTTGCGACATCGCCGACACCACGGTGCGCATGCCCATCATCAGGTACTTAATCAGGTAGGCCACCACCATGATCGCGGCCGTGTTGTAGATGCTCACGCCGAAGCTGCCCTTCATGGTCATGATGAGCCCCAGCGCGATTACCACCGAGGGCGTGCCCGAGCCCAGCGTAATGAGGAAATCCGGAATCTTGCGGCCCGCGACGCGCGTGCGCTGCAAGAGGTAGCTCATGGTCACGCTGATCGCGATGCCCACCGTGGCGGTGATGCCGCCGAATACCAGCGAGTTCTTCAGGCATTCGAGCGTCTCGTCACGGGAGAAGATCAGCGTCCACTGGCCGGCGGTGAAGTTGCCCGCCTCAAGAAGGCCCTTGCCCACGTCCACCTTGAACGAGGTGAGCAAGATCGTCGCGAACGGCAGCAGGATCATCACCGAGGCGAACAGGCCCACCAGACAGGTCAGCGGCGTGCGAAAGCGCCCGAGCTCCACGATGTTGGGGCGGGTGGACTTGCCCGAGACCGTGATATACTGGCGCCGCGCCACCACAAAGTCGGAGACGAACAGGATGATGATGGCCATCACCATCAGAAATACCGCGAGCCCGGTGGCGTCGTTGATGCCCTGCGCGCCCAGGCCGTAGTACTCGATGATCCGGGTGGTGACCGTATGGATCTTGCCGGGCGCGCCGATGATCGAAGGGATGCCGTAGCAGCTGGCGGCGCTGACGAACACCAGCAGCGCTCCGCCGATCAGCGAGGGCGTCATCATGGGCAGCGTGACCCGAAGCACCGTCATGACGGGGCTCGCGCCCGCGATGCGCGAGGCCTCCTCAAGCGAGGGATCCATTTTCTCCATCGCCCGGGAGATCGTGATGAAGGCGTAGGGGTAGTAGAAGGTGGTCAGCACCCAGATCAGCCCGCCCACCGAATAGATGTTCAAGGGGCCTACGCCGCCCTCCATGCGAAACAGCCAGCGCAGCAGCACGTTGATGTCGCCCGCGTTGGGGTTGAGCAGCCGCAGCCAGGCCATCGCGCCCAGGTAGGGCGGCACCATGTAGGTCAGCACGAACAGACTGCGGAAGAATTTCTTGCCGTAAAGGTTGGTGCGCCCCACCAGCCAGGCCAGCGGGAAGGCGATCAGCGTGCCCAGCACCATCGTGGCGACCGCGCATACCAGCGTGTTCTTGAGCGCGCTCCAGTTCATGCTGTAGCCATACAGCCGCCGGAAGGTTTCAAGCGAGAAGCTGCCGCCCGGCAGGAAGGACTTGACCAGCAAGTAGCCGATCGGCAGCAGCTGGAACACCAGCATGAAATCGACGATCAGCAGTATGACGATCCACTTGGCGTCCGCCTGCCAGTTGCCCTCGCGCCGCAGGAGGAGGATCAGCCCAAGCGCGTCAATCACCAGCAGCGCGCCGATCAGCGCGATGGTGCGGGCGTTCGGCAGCACAAGCCGCGCAATCGGGGAGATTTCGCCGGTGACCGCCGCCCCGCAGGCGTTGATCCGAAGCTTTGCGTCGCGGACGGATTTCTTGAGGCTGTTCACGAGCGCCGCGGGCAGCGTCTCGCCGTCCTCGTTGGCCGAGGCGAAGAACAGCTGCATGAGCATCGCCGAGCGATCGATGCCGTTCAGGTTCCTGAGCGCGCCGGCGGCCTCCTCGGGCGCGGCGCGGCCTTCGTCGAGCAGGCATTCGAGCAACGCATGGCGGAAGGCGTCGCGGTCGCTTGCCGCGGCCAGCTGCTTCTTGACCGCGGAGGTGATCTTAGGTCCCGACAGCGCGTAGCCGGCGCACAGCAACTCGTACCGGGCGCGAACCGGATCGGCGGCGCGCGCCTCGATGGCGGACAGCGTCTTATCCGCCGACGGGTCGTCCGGCTGCCAATGATCGAGCAGCAGCGCGCGGGCGGTATCGTGGAGCGCCGCCTGCTGCGCCGCGTCGAGGCCGGAGAGGGCGGGCGCTATGTCCCGATCGTAGCACGCATTCAGTTCGCCGCCCAACTGATGGATGTGGGCGTAGGCGTCCTCGGAGTCGTAGCCCGCGGCATCGTGGGTGCGGATGCCGCTGACGCCGCTTACGATCATCGCGCCGCCCAGCAGCAAAATCAGCAGCAGGGCCACCCGGGTCACCGTGGGCGAAACGTCGCGCCGGGTGCGCAGCGTCGGGTTGGGGGCTGTCATCACGTAAGGAACACTCCTTTTCGCAAAATGGATGAGGGCTGTAGGCCCTTGCCCATTCCGCTCCCTGAAGGGATGCACGCAGGCGGAGCGGCGACCTGATCGCAGAACCTTTCTGCAATCAGGTCGCCACCCCGCCCCTCGGGGCGCCCCTCCAGGGAAGGAAATGGGAGGGACCTCGCAGTCCCCCCTGCGCTGGATTATTGCGTGACACGCTCCTGGAACTGGGTACGGATCTCCTCGCGCTGGCTGTAGCAGCGCACCCAGTCGACGCCCATGTCGGTCGCGATCAGGCCGTCGGTGTCGATCGAGTCGAAGGGTACCTCGGTCGTGCCCTTGGTCACCGCGTGCATGTAGCCCTCGAGCACGAATTTCTGGCCCGCGTCGCTCAGCAGCCAGTCGGTGATCGCCTCGCAGGCTTCGATGTTCATGTTGGCGCTGCGGTCCTCGGCCACGGTCATCACCGTGGAGGGGATCATGATGTTACCGTCGGTGGGGTAGATGCAGGCGATCTTGCTGGCCTCTTCCTTGCGGATCTTGAGCACGCTCTCCTCGAGGATCATGATGACCTTGCACTCGCCGGTTTGCAGCTTGGCCAGCGCGGTCGAGCCCGATTCGATCATCACGCCGTTGTTGCCGAGCGCGGTGAAGTAGTCGTAGCCGTACTTGTCGGACAGCGCCGCCACCGCCGCCATCGTGGTGCCGCTGGTGAGCGGGTTGCCCATGGAAATCTGCCCTTTGAGCGAGGCGTCTTCGGCGAAATCCTTGAACGAGGCGGGCAGCGATTCGGCGCTGTTGAGTTCCGGGTTGTAGGCCAGCACCATGTTGCACACGCGCACCGGGTACCAGAAGCCCTCCTCGTCAAACGGAAAACGCAGCTTCTCGGCCGCGCCCTCGATCACATAGGGATTGAGCCAGCCGCCCTCCTTGAGCTCGAGCGAATAGGCGGGCTCGGCCACCAGCATCATGTCGCAGCCCAGCGTGCCCGTCTCCATCTCGCCGGCAAGCTTCGTCTGCAGCGCGCCGGTGCCGCCGTAGAAGAACTCCACCTCGAGGTTCGGGAATTCTTCCTTGACGGCCTCGCTCATCATGTCGATCACAAACTGATACATCGACGTGTAGATGACGACCTTGCCCGTCACGTCCTCATTGACGGCCAAGGCGGGTACGCTGATGGACAGCACCAACAGGCAGGCGAGCACGGTCAGCAGCTTTCTCATGGGAACTACCTCCATCTTTATGATCTATCAATGCCGTATACGCGGCGATTTGATACAAATTTGGCGATATCCCATATTATACCTGTAATTCGATAAGAAATCAACCCTCTTTTAATGCGGATAGCATAATTGCTTTGATTGTGTGCATCCGGTTTTCGGCCTCGTCGAACACCGCCGATTGGGCGGATTCGAATACCTCGTCGGTGACCTCCATCGCCGTAAGGCCGAATTTCTTGTGAATCTCCTGCCCGATGGTCGTCTTCAAGTCGTGGAACGAGGGCAGGCAGTGCATGAATATGGCATCTTTATTCGCCAGCGCAAGCGCCGCGGCGTTGACCTGGTAGGGCAGCAGCAGCCCTATCCTACTTGCCCATATCTCGTCGGGCTCGCCCATCGACACCCAGATGTCGGTGTACAGCACGTCCGCGCCCGACGCGCCCTCGGCCACCGAATCGGTCAGACGGACGCTTGCGCCGCTCTTTGCGGCCAGCGCGCGCGCCGTCTGCACCAACTCCTCTGCCGGCAACAGCGGACTCGGCGCGCAGGCCGTGAAGTGAAGCCCCATCTTAGCGCAGGCGATCATCAGCGAGTTGGCCACATTGTTGCGCGCGTCGCCCATGTAGCTCACGCGAACGCCCTTAAGGCGGCCCAGTTTCTCCTCGATCGTCATCAGGTCGGCCAGCGCCTGCGTGGGGTGGAATTGGTCGGTCAGCCCGTTCCATACCGGCACGTCGGCGTGGCGGGCCAACTCCTCCACGATCTGCTGGCTGAAGCCCCGGTACTCGATGCCGTCATACATGCGGGAGAGCACCCGGGCCGTGTCGGGGATCGACTCCTTCTTGCCCATCTGGCTGCTGCCGGGATCGAGGAAGGTCACCCCCATCCCCAAATCCATGCCCGCCACCTCGAACGCGCAGCGCGTACGCGTCGACGTTTTCTCAAACAGCAGCACGATGTTCTTGCCCGCCAAGTGCCGATGCGAAACGCCGGCCGCCTTCTCGGCCTTGAGCTTAACCGCCAAGTCGAGCAGATACCGGATCTCCTCGGACGTGTAATCCTGAAGCGTCAGCAGACCCCGTCCCTTAAGCGTCATATGCGTCCCTCCCGCCTTTCTGGATTGCATAATTATACGCATACTATGCAGTCTTGTCAAGGGCGGCACCGCACAAAGAACGTGTGCGCAGGGGCGATGCATTTGCGCCGGATGGATCGGCGGCTGCCTAGCGGCTTAACAGGTCCTGCTTTATTTTTGTAGTGGAGATTTCGGGCGTGCGCGACAGGTAGACCACTTCGCAGCCCTGCTCCTTGAGGAAATCGAACTTGCCCGTCCAGTCGTCGCCGATCACGAATACGTCGGCATGGTAGCGCACGACGTCCTCGGCCTTTTGCGCCCAGCTCTCCTCGGGGATCACCAAATCGACGTAGCGGATGGCCTCGAGCAGCCCCTTGCGCTCCTCGTAGGGGAAATAGGAGGTCTTGTGCTTTTCGTTGAGGTTGAACGCGTCGGTGGACAGCGCCACGATCAGATAGTCGCCCAGCGCGCGGGCGCGCCTGAGCAGGTTGATGTGCCCGTAATGCAACAGGTCGAATGTACCGTAGGTAATCACGCGTTTCATGGAATGCCTCCTTATATAGGTTGCATGCGCGGGATGCAGGACCATTCTATCGTACCGCTTTGCGCTTGGCAAGCAATCAACGTAAAATTCCCCTCAATCAATTGACATATCCCGCGGTTCGTGTTATTCTTCGGCATGATTCGGGATGTATGATCCCCGGGGCCACAGGATAAGATATATAAGTTGATAAGTTGGTTACTTCATAACCATGTGCCTTGCACGGACGTTCTTGGCTCACGGTTTCGGGGCATGTCGTGTGGCACGGCATCGCCCGATTTTGCTTTTGGGGAGGTCGCAGGAATGGAAAACAAGCTGACGCTGTACGGCTTCAATAATTTGACCAAGTCGCTGAGCTTCAACATCTACGACGTGTGCTACGCCAAGACCGCGCGCGAGCAACGCGACTACGTGGCCTACATCGACGAGCAATACAACTCCGAGCGGCTGACCGGCATCCTGTTGCACGTCACCGACATGATCGGCGCGACGGTGCTGCACATCTCCAAGCAGGACTACGACCCGCAGGGCGCGAGCGTAACGATCCTGATCGCCGAGGAGTCGATGCGCCCCCGGGGCGAGACGGTGCTGGCCCACCTCGACAAGAGCCACGTCACCGTGCACACCTATCCCGAGTACCATCCCGACACCTCGATCGCCACGTTTCGCGTGGACATCGACATCGCCACCTGCGGCCAGATCACCCCGCTGCAGACGCTGGATTTCCTGATCGGCAGCTTCGACTCCGACATCATCACGATCGACTACCGCGTGCGCGGCTTCACCCGCAACGTGAGCGGCCAGAAGGTGTTCATGGATCACCGGATCACCTCGATCCAAGACTTCATCGACGACGCCGTGCTCGAGAAGTACGACGCGCTCGACGTCAACGTCTACCAGTCCAACCTGTTTCACACCCGGATGCTGATTAAGGACGTGGATTTGCAAAACTACTTATTCAAGACCGACGTGTACGAGATCGCGCCTAAGACGCGGCTTATGATTACCAACAGCCTACGCCAGGAGATGATCGAAATCTTCAGCGGCACGAACGTATACTAAAACGGAGGCAAGCGATGCTGGACCAACATAGAATGCCCATCTGCGAAGCGCTGGAGAAGCTCAAGCGCAACCGCGTGATCCCGTTTGACGTGCCCGGCCACAAGAGGGGCGCGGGCAACAAGCCGCTGCGCGCGTTTCTGGGCGAGAGTTGCCTGTCGATCGACGTCAACAGCATGAAGCCGCTCGACAACCCCTGCCATCCGGTCGGCGTCATCCGCGAGGCCGAGCAGTTGGCGGCCGAGGCGTTCGGCGCGGCCCATGCCTTCTTCATGGTGGGCGGCACCACGAGCGCCGTGCAGGCCATGATCCTTTCCTGCGCCCACCTGGGCGACGAGATCATCCTGCCGCGCAATGTGCACCGCAGCGCGCTGAACGCGCTGGTGCTGTGCGGAGCGGCCCCGGTGTACGTGCCCTGCCGCGCGCATGAGCGGCTGGGCATCGCGACCGGCATGGAACTGAACGATGCGATACGCACGATGGACGAGCACCCGCGCGCCCGTGCGGTGTTCGTCAACAACCCCACCTATTACGGCATCTGCTCCGACCTCAAGGGGATCACCGAGGCCGCGCACGCGCGTGGCATGCTGGTCCTGGCGGACGAGGCGCACGGCACCCACTTCTCCTTCGGAGAGGGCCTGCCGATCAGCGCGATGGCGGCGGGCGCGGACATGGCCGCGGTCAGCATGCACAAGTCGGGCGGCTCGCTCACGCAGAGCTCATTCCTGCTGTGCGGGCCCGACGTGAACGCCGGCTACGTGCGCCAGGTAATCAACCTGACCCAGACCACGAGCGCCAGCTACCTGCTGCTGTCGAGCCTCGATATGTCGCGGCGCAACCTGGCGCTTTCCGGCCGCGACGTCTTCGAGGGCGTCTTGCAGCTGACCGAATACGCCCGCGCCGAAACCAACCGCCTGGACGGGTATTACGCCTTTTCGAGCGAATTGATCGACGGCGCGTCGGTGTTCGGCTTCGACCGCACCAAGCTGGCCGTCAACACGCTGGACATCGGCCTCAGTGGCATCGAGGTGTACGACCTGCTGCGCGACGAATACGACATCCAGATCGAGTTCGGCGACATCGGCAACATACTGGCCTACCTGTCGGTGGGCGACACCCACAAGAACATCGAGATGCTGATCGGCGCGCTGTCCGAGATCAAGCGCCGCTACCGACGTCCGGGCGCCCAGCTCATGCGCCACGAATACATCCCGCCCGTCGTGCGGGCGCTGCCGCAGCAGGCGTTCTACGCCGAGAAGCGCGCGCTGCAGCTGAAGGGCTGCGTGGGCCGCGTCAGCGCGGAATTCGTGATGTGCTATCCGCCCGGCATCCCGATCGTCGCGCCGGGCGAGGAGATTACAGAGGCAATCGTGGACTACATCGCGTACGCCAAGGCCCGGGGCGCGTCGCTCACCGGCCCGGAGGACATGACGATCGAGCGCATCAACGTATTGGCAGGTGATCCCTAAATGGATTTGTGGTTCAGCGAAAAGCACGCGCCGGGCGTGAAGCTGTCGATCCGGGTGGACAGGCAGCTGGCCTCGGTCAAGAGCCGCTATCAGCAGATCGACGTGTTCGAGTCGGGTGCGTTTGGAAAGTTCCTGACGCTGGACGGCTACATGATGCTGACCGAGAAAGACGAGTTCATCTACCACGAGATGATCGTGCACGTGCCCATGGCGGTGCACCCCGCGCCCAAACTCGTGCTGGTGATCGGCGCGGGCGACGGCGGCGTGCTGCGCGAGCTCTCGAGGTACCCTCACTTAAAGGAGATCGACCTGGTCGAGATCGACGAGCAGGTGGTCAATGTGTGCCGCGAACACTTGCCGCAGACCGCCTGCGGTTTCGACGATCCGCGCGTTCAGACGCATTTTGAGGACGGGCTCAAGTTCGTGCGCCGCCAGGAGGCGCGCTATGACCTGATTATCGTGGATTCGACCGATCCCTTCGGGCCGGGCGAGGGGCTGTTCACCAAGGAGTTCTACGGCAACTGCCACAAGGCGCTCAAGGACGACGGCATCTTGGTCAACCAGCACGAGAGCCCGTTCTACGACGGCGACGCGCAGGCCTGCCAGCGCGCGCACAAGCGCATCGCGGGCAGCTTCGAAATCAGCCGCGTGTACCAGGCGCACATCCCCACCTACCCGTCGGGGCACTGGCTGTTCGGGTTCGCGTCCAAGCAGTACCACCCGGTCAAGGACCTCGACGCCAAGCGATGGAAGGCGCTGGGCATTGAGACGCGCTACTACAACCCGAATCTGCACAGGGGCGCGTTCGCCCTGCCGACCTACGTGGAGGAGTTGCTTGCGGATGTTGAATAGATCACTTGACGCATTCATCGGCTGCGATCATGAGTACGCGGACGCCGACGTCGTGCTGTTCGGCGCGCCGTTTGACTCGACCACCTCGTTCCGGCCGGGCGCGCGGTTCGCGCCGCGCGCCATCCGCGGCGACTCGCAGGGGCTTGAAACCTACAGCCCCTACCAGGACGCCGACTTGTTGGATGTGCGCGCCTGCGATCTCGGCGACGTCGCGCTGCCGTTCGGCAGCCCCGAGCGGGCGCTCGCGCTGCTGGAACAGCATGCCGAGCAGATCATCCGCGACGGCAAGCGCCCATTTATGATCGGGGGCGAGCACCTGGCGACGCTTGGGCCCCTGCGCGCCGCGGCGCGCGCCTATCCCGATCTGCACGTGCTGCACTTCGACGCGCACACCGACCTGCGCGAGGACTATCTGGGCGAGCGGCTGTCGCACGCCACCGTAATGCGCCGGGTGTGGGAGCTGGTCGGCGACGGGCGCATCTTCCAGTTCGGCATCCGCTCGGGCGAGAAGGCGGAATTTGAATTCGCCCGGCGGCACGCGACGCTCAATCCCTTCGCGCTGACCGGCCTGCCGGACGCGCTCGATCAGCTCAAGGGCATGCCGATCTACCTGACGATCGATTTGGACGTGCTCGACCCCTCGGTCTTCCCGGGCACCGGTACGCCCGAGCCGGGCGGCGTGAGCTTCCAGGCGCTGCATCAGGCGGTGCTCTCGCTCAAGGGATTGAACATCGCGGCGCTGGACGTGGTGGAGCTGTCGCCGCCCTACGATCCGAGCGGCATATCGGCCGCGTCGGCGTGCAAACTGATACGGGAATTACTGCTAGTAACAGGAGGCAAATAACATGGGCAAGGCATTGATCGTCGGCTGCGGCGGGGTCGCCGGCGTGACCATCCACAAGTGCTGCCAGAACAGCGAGGTCTTCAGCGAGATCATGATCGCCAGCCGCACGAAGGCCAAGTGCGACGCGCTCAAGGCGAAGCTGGCCGGCGGGGCGACCGTGATCCACACCGCCGAGGTGGACGCCGACGACGTCCATGCGCTGACCCGCCTGATTCGCGGCTTCGATCCCGACGTGGTCGTCAACCTGGCGCTGCCGTACCAGGACCTGACGATCATGGACGCGTGCCTCGCGGCCGGCAAGCACTACGTCGACACGGCCAACTACGAGCCGCCCGATATCGCCAAGTTCGAGTACAAGTGGCAGTGGGCCTACCGCGAGAAGTTTGAAAAGGCGGGCCTGACGGCGCTCTTGGGCTGCGGGTTCGATCCGGGCGTGACGGGCGTATTCTCGGCCTACGCGCTCAAGCATTACTTCGACGAGATCCATACCATCGACATCCTGGATGCCAACGCCGGCGACCACGGCTATCCGTTCGCGACCAACTTCAACCCCGAGATCAACATCCGCGAGGTGACCGCCGACGGCAGCTACTGGGAGGACGGGCGCTGGGTGCACACCAGGCCCATGGAGATCAAGCGGGTGTACGACTTCCCGCAGATCGGCGAGAGGGACATGTACCTGCTGCACCATGAGGAGATCGAGTCGCTGGCGCTCAACATCCCGGGCATCCGCCGCATCCGCTTTTTCATGACCTTCGGCCAGAGCTACCTGACCCACCTCAAATGCCTGGAAAACGTGGGCATGACCTCGATCGAGCCGATCGAGTTCGAGGGCAAGATGATCGTGCCGCTGCAATTCTTGAAGGCGGTGCTGCCCGACCCGGCCAGCCTCGGCCCGCGCACCCACGGCAAGACCAACATCGGCTGCATCTTCCAGGGCGTCAAGGACGGCAAGAGCGTGCGCTACTACGTGTACAATGTGTGCGACCATCAGGCGTGCTACCGCGAGGTGGGTTCGCAGGCGATTTCCTACACCACCGGCGTACCCGCGATGATCGGCGCGATGCTGGTGATGAACGGTACTTGGCGCAAGAGCGGCGTGTACAATGTCGAAGAATTCGATCCCGATCCGTTCATGGACGCGCTGAACAGGTGGGGGCTTCCGTGGGTCGAGGACTTCAACCCCACGCTGGTTCCCTGACGTGGCCGCGCTGTCCTTCGACCCGCGCGCGCTGCCCTCGCCCTGCTTCGTCGTGGACGAGCGGCTGATGCGCAAGAACCTTGAATTGCTGCGCCGCGTGGCCGACGAGGCCGGCTGTCGCGTGCTGCTGGCGCAGAAGGCGTTCTCGATGTTCAGCCTGTATCCGCTGATCGGGCGATACCTCGACGGCACCACGGCCAGCGGCCTCAACGAAGCCAGGCTCGGGCGCGAATACATGGGCAAGGAGACCCATGTGTTCGCGCCCGCCTACCCGGACGCGGACATGGACGAGCTGCTGACGATCTGCGACCACCTGGTGTTCAACTCGTTTTCGCAGCTGGGGCGCTTCCGGGAAAAGGCGCTCTCCTCGGGCAGGCGCCTGGGCATCCGGATCAATCCCGAGCACTCGACGCAGTCGCGCGCGATCTACGATCCCTGCGCGCCCGGCTCGCGGCTGGGTGTGACCGCGGACAATTTCAAGCCCCATGAGCTTACCGGCATCAGCGGGCTGCACTTTCATACCCTGTGCGAACAAAACGCGGACGCGCTGTGCGAGACGCTGGATGCAGTGGAAGAAAAGTTCGGACGCTATTTCGACCGGCTTGAATGGCTCAACATGGGCGGCGGGCATCACATCACCCGGCCCGATTACGACGTGGAGGCGCTGATCCGGCGCATCCGCTCGTTCCGCGCGCGCTACGGCCTTACGGTATACCTGGAGCCGGGCGAGGCGGTGGCGCTGAACGCCGGGTTCCTGGTCGCGACGGTGCTCGACATCGTACACAACGGCCTCGGCATCGCGATCCTCGACACCTCGGCGACCTGCCACATGCCCGACGTGATCGAAGCGCCCTACCGCCCCGAGGTGATCGGCGCGGGACTGCCGGGAGAGAAGCCGCATACCTACCGGCTGGCCGGCCTCTCCTGCCTGGCCGGCGACGTGATCGGCGACTACGCGTTCGACCGGCCGCTCGAGGCGGGCGACCGCGTGATCTTCACCGACATGGCCATCTACTCGATGGTCAAGACCAACACCTTCAACGGCGTGCGCCTGCCCTCGATCGCGATCGCGGGCGAGGACGGCGCAATCCGGCTGGTGCGCAGGTTCGGGTATGAAGATTTCCGGGATCGGTTGTCATAATCGCGCACAAGCGGTTCGGGGAGTCCAGGGCGATGCCCTTTGGCAGGGTTCGGGCGCAGCGCCCTTGGGCAGCCCCGTTCCCCGCGCCGCCGCAGCCGCCGCCCAGGCTTCCGGGCGACGACGGCATAGGCGATCAGCTCATCCTATACGGCGTCACCGCGCTCAAATTCCATCTTCGGCATCCCTCAGAACTCCTTGTGATTACCGCCTGTCAACCAACGCTCGCGCCAACCCGGCAATGTGGGCGCGCGGGCGCGCGTCGATCCGTTTCAGGTCTTCGATCAACTCCTTGAGCTCTGCCGGATCGTCGTTCCCTTCGTCGAAAAATTCCTTCGGGCCGATCCCAAAGTACTCGCAGATATAAAGAAACACCGTCATGGAAGGCAGCGATTTTTTGTTCTCGATGGTGTTGATGTAGCTTTCGCTCTGCCCCAACGTCAATCTCATATCCCGGGCGGATACGCCCTTTCTCATGCGCAGCTGCGCTATGCGCTCCTGGATGAATGCTTCATCCATTGCCATCACATCCCTTTGTATGGAATTCTATCCCATACTCAGCGCATTAATGTATGATCTATTTTTCTGTTTTACTTGATATATAGAATCAAATCATATGTAATCATCGATGCAGAGGACTGCTCTGCGCAATCGGGCGCAGGGGGCCCGCAAAGGCATGACCCTTAGCCCCACCCTGCCGCCCCGGGCTTGCCATTTGCGCGGCGGGACGGTATAATCGAACGGGCGGAAGGAGGGCACGGGATGTACAAGGTGGTGCTGGTGGACGACGAGCAAATCATCCTGCAGGGCCTTCAAAAGGTGATGCCGTGGGCGAAGTACGGCTGCGAGGTGGTCGCCACCGCGGCCGACGGGCTGGAGGGTGCGCGCGTGATCCGCGAAGTAAAACCGCACATGCTGCTCACCGACATCCGCATGCCCAACTGCGACGGGCTCAATATGCTGGCCGCGCTCAAGAGCGAATGTCCGCGCATGCAGATCTCGGTGCTCACCGCGTTTCGCGAATTCGACTACGCCCAGCAGGCCATCCAGTTGGGCGTGACGCGCTACCTGCTCAAGCCCAGCCGCATCGAGGAGATCGAGGAGGCCGTGCGCGCCATGGCGCAGGCGCTGGGCGAACAGGCCGAACCAACGGGCGACGCGCTGGGCGAGCAGAACGCCGCGGGCAGCTTCATCGTGAAGGCCGCGCTCGCCTACATCGAGCAACACCACATGGACCGCATCAGCCTGATGGACGTGGCCGACAACGTGTTCGTCAGCCAGTGGCACCTGTCAAAGCTGCTCAATCGCTACACCGGCAAGAGCTTCTTCGAACTGCTGGGCCAGGCCCGCGTCAACCGGGCGTGCGAGCTGCTGCAGGACCCGTCGCTCAAGGTGCATGAGGTCGCCGAGATGGTCGGCTTCGCCGACGTGGCGCATTTCTCCAAGATCTTCAAAAAGGTGCAGGGCCAGTCGCCGGTCAGATATCGGGCGGGGATATAGGGCGGCCCGCGACGCGGTACGCACCGGCACAGGCTATTGCAGAAAATCTTGCGCGCAATCGGCGCATGGTGTAATATATACGTAAAACAGCGAAGGGATTCGTAGCCGTATGATGATGTTCCCGGTCGCCATCGCCCGGATCGAGGACGCCGCGTCGCGCGCGTTCATGCAGCGGTTGTATGAGGATCAATACGACCTCATGTACGCGCAGGCGCGCAAGCTGCTGAGCGAGCCGCAGGACGCGGAGGACGCGACCCAGGAGGCGGTGGCGCGGCTCGTCGAACGGGTCGACGTGCTGATGCGCCTCGAGGATTACAAGCTGCGCGCCTACGTCGTCGTCACGGTGAGAAGCGTCGCGTTCAACGAACTGAAGCGGCGCGGCCATACC
The DNA here is from genome assembly GCF_051162045.1 of Anaerozeibacter quisquiliarum. Classification (NCBI taxonomy): domain Bacteria; kingdom Bacillati; phylum Bacillota; class Clostridia; order Eubacteriales; family Anaerozeibacteraceae; genus Anaerozeibacter; species Anaerozeibacter quisquiliarum. The sequence goes on along the minus strand of NZ_JBISDI010000003.1, from coordinate 125,430 downwards.
GATTGGGGCGATCCCGAGGATGTGTTCGAGCGGACGCCTTCGAGCGAGGAGGACGTGGACGCGGCCCTTTTGTGGGAGGAAACGGCGTCCAGGTTGGTCGAGTGCATCGAGCGGCTGCCCGAGCGCGACCAGACGGCGCTCGGCATGAAGTACGTGCGCGAGATGTCCGACGGGGAGATTGCCGGGGTGTTGGGCGTAAAGCGCGACAGCGTCCGGCCGCTGCTCAAGCGCGCCAGAGCGCGCGCCCGGGCCGTGTGGGAGGAGATGAGCGCCGATGACGCATGAACACGAGGGCGGCATGACGCCGCGCGAGCAATACGAGGACGCGCTGTTCCGCGAGGCCATGTGGCGGGTGGAGCAGCGCCGCGCCGCGCGCCTAGCCGCCGAGGGCGGCGCCGTGGCCGAGGAGGCGAAGGCGGCCTACGAGCGCGCGCTGCCCGCGCTGTACCGCGCGCTGGAAAAGGGGCTTGGCCGCAACCGGCGGCGGCGCTTTTTTCGCCATACCCTGCCGCGCGTGGGCCGGGTGGCAGCCGCCGCGCTGCTGATCGCGTTCCTCGGCGGCACGGCGGCGCTGGCGGCCATCCGGCCGCTGCGCGTGTACCTGACGCGCTTCCTAATCAGCACCACCGAGGTGCGCACCGAGCTGGGGCTTGAAGTGGACGGGGAACGCTTCGTGGACGTGCCCGGGGACTGGCCGGGGAGCTACTATCCGACCTACGTGCCGGAGGGTTTCGCGCTGGCGCAGGTGCGGGGCGACGAAATCGAATGCGGCGTGCGGTACGACAACGCGGCGGACCAATCGCTGTACTTCGACGAGAACACGGCGGACACCCGGATGTTCATCAACACCGAGGGCGCGAAAATCGGGCACGGCACGATCCGGGGGCAGCAGGCGATGTTCGCGGAGCAGGAAGCCAAGGGGTATTGCTTCGTGACTTGGGCGGTGGCGGACAGGTTCTTTGTCGTTCGATATGACGGCGATCTGGAAACCGCGAAACAGGTGTCCGAGAGCGTCACACGAGTTAAATAATTGTAAAACTATATTTTGTCTGCTGCATTTTCCCTTTTCAGTCGTTTTACATAATGAAACGTATTGAGAAGGGAGTTTTTGTCGATATGAAGAAGCTTGTTTGGCTGTTCGCGCTGCTCATGCTGCTTCCGGCGGCGGGCTATGCGTCGGAGTTCCGGGATTTCAAACGGCTACGCTTGTGCGGCATATATTATGCTACGGAATATTAATCTTCTTAAGAATAGTCATCATGGGTTCATCAAGAAAACTACGATCCGGCTCCGCCGGCACTGAATAGCCGCTCGCTATGAGATACGGCATGTTGTGCGCCTGATGAAGAGAGAGCGAAGAGTAAGTGTACACGCCGTTCATATCTTCATTCCATTCCTTTTGGACAATGCCGTTTTTATCGATGAACAAGAGCTGTTGCGTCTGGTATCGAGGCCCAACGCGTGCGGAAGCCAAGTAACCATCCTGCACCGGAATGATGGAGGTCATACGCCCCTCGGTGATTCGCCTATCAGTGCCACGCATATGATAGGTGTGGTCTGTTCGCCAAACTTGTCCAAGCTCGGTAAATTTTGCGATGAACCCCTTTCCCCACCGATCATCTGTGAGGGGGAGCGCATCTGCGAGGGAGCCATACGTATCTCCTATTAAGATAATGCCATCCTGATCCGCCCAAACGGCGGCCGTGAATTCCTCGGAGGATAGTCCATCATGGCGCCACAAAATAGTGCCCCGATCGTCGAAGGCGATCACGACACTGGTCGGGTCGTGTTCGCGGTCTCCCTCCCGGATGGTCTTGCTACCAAATGCTACATGGGTATCGCCTCGTGTCAATATGCCCTTGAACGTAAGCCACTCTGGCCAATCAATCTGCCAAAGCAGTTCCCCATCAAAGTTCATTCTGATGATACTGGCCGAAGCAGCGTCTCGATTGATGGTCATCAGAAAACCGTTCGGTGCGGGAAATACGCCCATTATGCCCTCCATGGGCTCGGACTGCCAGACGATCTCCCCTTGCTCAATCAACTGCACGACAAAGGTATTATACCCGGGGTAATTGGGCTCGGAACATAGGGCAATGATCGTATCATTGTCCAGCCATGCCGCCGAGCGATATAAACCCGTTGACCCCGCCTTATGTGTGCCCTGTATTGACCACAGAGCATGCCCATTCACGTCGATACCAAACATCTCAGGGGCACTGTCCATCGGTGTGCCCGTGGACCCTGACAGCAGAAATGTTCCATCTTCGTTACAATCGACATGCGTCAAAAAGAAATCGCTTGGGCACTGGACTTCAACAACATTTGATTGATCGGCAAATGCCGTCGTCAATCCGAACGGAATCAACAGCATCGCCACGAAAACACATACAAAGCCCTTCACATCTTCACCCTCTCATTAATATTTATATAATATAGACGCAACCATGCGCAATTTGTTCCAATATTCTTCCAAGTGCAAGATCGACCAAAGTGCGGTAGCGGTACAGCCACGGCTTAGCGCTACCGACGTGGCGCATTTCTCCAAGATCTTCAAAAAGGTGCAGGGCCAGTCGCCGGTCAGATATCGGGCGGGGATATAGGGGCAGCCCGCGACGCGGTACGCACCGACACAGGCTATTGCTGAAAATCTTGCGCGCAATCGGCGCATGGTATGTTTCGTATGACGGGCCAATTGAGATCGCGAGGCAGGTGGCCGAGAGCGTCACGAAAGTTAAATAACCGTAAAATATCATTTTGTCTGCTACATTTTCCCTTTTCAAGTGTTTTATATAGTGAAACACATTGAGAAGGGAGTTTTTTGTCGAAATGAAAAGAGTTGTTTGGCTGTTCGCGCTGCTTATGCTGTTTTCAGCGACGGCGGGCTATGCGTCGGAGTTCCGGGATCATGGAATTCAGACTTATTACGTAGGCACCAGAGATGCCAAGGCACAGTTGACCATCAGCACTTCGGGGAAGGCAAGCTGTACAGGCACGGCCAAGCCGGAGGCTTCGACCAGCAAGGTATCGATCACGGTGAAGCTCCGGCAAAAAAGGATGACGGCGCGTGGGCCGTCATCGGCCGATGGACGGATTCCGGCAGCGGGAAGGACGGCATCGAAATCAGAGAGACGATGCCGGTCGAGCGTGGGTACAGCTACCAGGTGGTCATGACCGGCACCGTCCGGGACGCGGCCGGCAAGGTGCTGGACAACATCTCGGAAAAATCCTCGGTCAGGCGTTACTGAAGGCCGGGCGAACAGGCGATTCACCTTGCGGAGCGCTACGCAGGGTTGGGTTGAAAACCGGGGACTCGTCGTCATGGAAGGAACGCATTCTTCGATCCCGGCAGTTCATTGGGAGGTGGTTGTGGCAAGCATGTAAATTGTTTTGGAATAAACGCGAAGTTTTGTACGACCAATGTTTATGAGGAGGAAAAATCATGAAGAGGATCATTGCGGTTTTGTTGCTGGCGGTGGCTCTGTGCCAGGTGGCGCTTGTCGCGAGCGCTGTGCAGTACCCGTATACCTACGGTGGGCCACTTAAGAAAAACGGCATCGCGACGACGAAGCATCAGAAGAAAGAGTCGGCAACCGATACCGATGCCAAGTGCACCTTGGATCAAGTAACGCCCGGCGATGCGTGGGTCGGTTACAATATGTGGTATGAGAGCAGAAGCAACTATGTAACTGTGACAACAGTTGCAAAATCCACCGGCGCATACTCCATTCAGTACAAATATCCCCATGGCATAGAAGGCAACTACTATGGTCTGGGTGTAAAAAATCACAAGAACAACGGCGTGAATATCCACACCGACGGAACGTGGAGGCCGTAGACGCGGCTACGTAGGCCCGGGGCTGCCGCGAAGGATTGCTCCGCAACGGGCGGGATCTTTGCGGCAGCCCCTCCCCAATGGTGCAGACGAATCAATCATACGAGGAGGTATATTTCGATGGAACACCGTGCGAGGAAGCTGTCATGGCTGCTGTGCCTGGCCGCCGCGCTCGGCGCGCAGCCGGCGCTCGCCCAGCGCCTGGATCAGGCGCATCGCGTTCGCCGCACCGAAATTACGTTTCAGGCCGAGGTGGACGCACCGCAGGTGGCGACGGGCCACCCGCTGATCGTTCAGCGAAAGCAGTGGTCGGTCGACGAGTTAACCGCCCAGTTCTACGCGGGCAAGGCCGTGGAAGTCAGGAAGGTCGAAAGAGAAGGGCTCCCCGAGGATTTTGTTCACTACGAATTTCTGTGCGACGGAGCCACATCCACCCTCGTGCGTGGTTATTGGACGTATCGTGCCGACGGCAACATCATGTCCTACCTGCTCGGCACGTTTGTTCCGCATCCGGAAAACGCGCGGATCCCGGGGCTCGACGCGGAGTGGGCCATTGGGCTTACGCGCGACCGGGCGTCCGCGCTGGGGCTGGAGCCGGGCAGTACACCCGATGTGAGGGCGTTGGAGCAAGGCGACTGGGCCGCGCTTTATCGAGAAGAGTACGAATCGACGCCGGAGGACGATCGGGCGAGGATGACCGCACCTAACGCCTATCGGCCGCCGCAGGCGGGTTATTGGATTCGCATGGCGCTGTGCTTGGACGGCATCCCCATCATGCGGCAGTCTTATGTGAGCATGAAACTCAATCGGGACATATCCGAAAGCCGGTTGGAAGCCTATGTGACGGCGGAAGGGATTGCGTACTTCTCCGTCAATGGCGATCCGTATGAGATCGCGGAGCGAAAGGACGAGCAAATTGCGCTCTCGCTGGAGCAGGCTGTCGACGCCTTCCTCAAGCGCTACGAGAAACTGGCGACGAACGCGCCCGTCGTCGTGGATCGGGTCGCCTATGAGTACGTGCCCGCGCCCGTCAAGGGCGACGAGGCGCGTTATGAGGCGCGCCCGGCGTGGTGCTTCTACTTTCAAGGCGGGGAGGATCGGTTTGACCGAACGGGTTACGCCACGGTTTACATTGACGCGCTGACCGGCAAGGAAATCACATAAGGGGGATGGGCGATGACGGCGATCGATTTGCGCCGAAGCATGGGGTGGCTGTTGGCGGTGGCCGCGGCCGCCAACGCGGCGCAGTACATCCTGGGCAATTACTCCAGCCTGCTCGGCCCAGCCAACGCCCTGATGGCCTTTGAGTACGGGCGCAATTTCGTCCTGATGGGCTGGCTCGCTCCGGCTTTGTGCGCGCTGCCCTACTGCGTCGGCTTCTGTATGGACTGGAAGAGCGGGTTTGCCATCCCGCAGCTGCTGCAGGTCGGGAGGAAGCGGTTCATCAAGTCCAAGCTGCTGGCGGCGGGCGTCAGCGGCGGCGCGGTGTTCGCGCTGGGCACGCTGATCTTCTTTGGCGTGTGCTGCGCCTTCTTGGGCCTGGACGGATATCGGGAGGCCTTTGGTCATCTGACGACGGGGACACACGCCATGGTGCATACCAACCTCGCGGTGTACATCGCGGGCATGGCGGGCCTCCAGTTTCTGGGCGGCGCGACCTACGCGCTGTTCAGCCTCGCGTTTTCGGCGTATCACCCCAATCCCTATTTTGCGCTGGTGGTGCCCATGCTGGTCAGCGACTTAAGCATGTTGTTGAGCGCGAGGCTGAATCTGCCATCCTATATGAACATCGGCATGCTGGCGGACGGGGCCGTGAATCTGAGCTTTGCGGGCGCCATGATCGCGGGGCTATGTGTGTTTGGATCCCTCATCGCGCTGTGCTGCGCGCTGTTCTCGCTCGGCGTTCGAAGGAGGATTGAAAATGGGTAACGCGAGAGGCGGCCTGCGCTCCGGCCTGTACAGCCTGCGCCGAATGCTGACCAGGCCGCAGCTTTACATGGCGCTCGCGACCATGTTCTTATTTCTGGAAAGCGACGTATCCATGCTCTACGCCTTTACGCGCGACTATGAGCTGCGTATGAATGTATGGGGATTTATTGCCATGGTGCTGTCCAATCCTTACTACGGAACGATTGTGAGCATCGGGGCGATCGTGCTGTTCGCCGACGCGCCGTTCTACGACGAAATGCAGCAGGACATACTGTGCCGGATTGGGCAAAAAAAGTGGATCACCGGGCAGATCCTGTATGTCTTTGCCGGAACCGCGATTTACATGGGCCTGCTGTTCGCAATGAAGGCGCTGCTGCTGGCGCCGTATGTGGAATTTGGCAACGATTGGGGCGACGCGCTGTCCACCATCGTGTACACCAGTGTCGCACAGGAATACGCAGCGATGGATTTCTACGAGATCATTTTGGAGGAATTCACGCCGCTGAGCGCGTTCTTTCTGTCAACGGCTCTGCGCATGGCGGTGATCGTCACCTGCGTGCTTTCCATGTTTGCCATCAACACGGCGTCGCGCACCAAGTATGGCGCGGCCGCCGCGGTGTTTATCCTGCTGCTGGACGTGACGGACTTCCTGCCGCGCGTCGTCCGGCGCTTGTCCATCTCGACGCTCGCGCGCCTCTCCGCGTTTGATTACGGGTACAGCCCGGGCGAACCCACCCTTCCGCTCGCCATAGGTGTGCTGGTCGGTTGTCTGATCGTTTCCATTGGCGTCGTCGTCGCGATTGGCCGGCGTTTCGATGTGGCGGATCTTCTCAATCGCGGATAAAGGAGGGCAAGCGCATGATTTGCGTAACCAATGTATTCAAATACTACGGTCGGATGACGGTGCTGGACGACGTATCCGCGACCTTTGACCGCGGAAAAATCCACGGATTGATCGGGCGCAACGGCTCGGGCAAGACCGTGCTCATGAAGTGCATCACGGGGCTGATCCGCGTCACGTCGGGCACGATCTCGGTCGACGGGCAGGTGGTGCGCAAGGACATCGAAACGCTGCCCAGCCTCGGCGCGATCATCGAGACGCCGGGCTTTCTGCCGTATTGCTCGGGCTATAAAAACCTGGCGCTGTTGGCGCAATTGAACAAAAAAGCCGACAGGAACGCCGTCCACGCCGCAATCAAGACGGTCGGCCTCGACCCTCACAACCGCAAATGGGTGAGCAAGTACTCCATGGGCATGCGCCAGCGCCTGGGCATCGCGCAGGCCATCATGGAAGACCCGGACCTTTTGATCCTGGACGAGCCGATGAACGGCCTGGACAACGCGGGGGTGCAAGATATGCGCAAGCTGTTCCTCGAACTCAAGGCGCGCGGCAAGACCATCCTGCTGGCCAGCCACAACCGGGAGGACATCGAAGCGCTGTGCGACACCGTCTGCGAGATGGATGCCGGCAAGCTGACGCGCGTGCGGTAGCGGTACAATTGCGGTCTGGCACCAAGGCGCCGGGCAGCCCCTGCCGCCTGAAGGTTCGGGCGTGATCAGGGGCGCCGGTCGGTGTGGGGGCCGGACAACATCTCGGAAAAATCCTCGGTCAGGCGTTACTGAAGGCCGGGCGAACAGGCAATTCACCTTGCGGAGCGCTACGCAGGGTTGGGTTGAGGAAATTTCGGGAGGTGATTGTTGCGAAAGTAAGCAATCTGTGGGCCCCGGACCAAATTCAATACAACCAATTATACGAGGAGGTGATGTTAAGATGAGGAAAAATATCGTCGTTCTGTTGGTTCTCACTCTCTTGGTTCTGCTGAATACCGCTGCCGCCGCCTATGTAAGTCCGGGAAAGATGTTCGACTGGGAAGTGTATGGGAACGAAGCCGGGCACCATGTCGCTACGCTGGAGAAGGAAGACACCGGACAGCAATGGCGCGTAAAAATCAAGGAGTACACACGCTGGGGTGGCCCTTGTGAAACCTACTTTAACATCCGCAACCAGGCCGGAACCCGGATGTCAAAGGCGAGGTTGTTTATCGGGGCGCAGGACAAAACGACAAGCTACCAGAAGACGGCCAAAGAGGGGAAAAAGTACACCTTGACATGTGAGATTAAGGACAGCACCCTCGTCGGGCCGCCTGCGGAGAATTTCACATCGGGGCATGGGCTGTGGTCTCCGTAATGTAGAACGCTTTGTAGACAGACTTATGGGGGGAATCATCGGGGGAGTTCCCTGATGATTCTCCCCCCCTCGAGAGAAAAGCTATGGGAGGAAAGACTTATGATGCGCAAGTGGGCGGTTATGTACCTGATCGTGTTTTTGTCGGCGTTTCCATGGATGGCCGTCGGGCAGGAAAACGCCGCGGTAACGTTTAACCCGGAGATTCGCGCGTCGGCCTGCGCGCAGGCGCCCATATGGATATGCGAGCCGTTGTTTGTCGACCGCGCGCTGGCGGCCTCTCTGCTGATGGGGGATCGCGTAGCCCACGGACGACAGACCATACGCCCGGAAGACCCCGACAGTGAAGGCGTGGATCTATGGGAATACGAAGACGAACAGCACGACGCCTCATTATCCGTCTCAAATCAGGGGAGTCTCACGTATTATACACACCAAGCGCGTTATGTGGAGGCGATCATCAATCCGCTCAGCGGGGTATATCCGGATGTGGATTTGCCTTTCGCGTCGCGCGCGGACGCCGAGGCACGCTGCATCGACCTGCTAAAGCAATTGGGGATAGACGCGCGCCCCTATTGGGTAGCGGCGCTCGATCAGGCGACATTGCAGGGCGCTTACGACGAGCAAGCCCAGGAATTGCAGGAACTTGAGCAAAGTGGTTGGGCCCCTTACATAAAACAATCGTGGACACCCGAGGATGCGTGCTACTTCATCAAATTGCGCGTATACATCGGAAATCTGCCCATTGTGATTCATGATTTTTCCCCAATTGTCAGCACATGGCTTACGCAGGGCAGTGAGATATGGATGATGGTCGACAAACAGGGTGTGACGTACCTGGAGGTTCAGGGGTGTCTATATCGCGGGGTTGAAACGCTCGAAGCACAACCTTTGTTGAGTCTCGATCAGGCCAAGGACCACATGATTCGTTGGGCCGATCATTTTTTGAACGTCCCCGCCATTTTGATAGACGATATCCTTTTGGAATACCGCCCCAACATCCACCCGGGGTACAGGCCTGATCAGCGTGTCGAAATGACACCTGCGTGGATTTTTGTCGAACGCAGGGTTATGCCAACGGGGCACATCGCCTATAGAGAGCCCCTGACGATAAACGCCGCAACCGGAGAGGTGATGTAGCATGCGCCGGGGACACACTTTCCCGGGTTGTGTGCGCGCGGACATTCGGCGCATGGTTCTCGCCCCGGGATTGTATGTGGCGCTTGCGTTGATCCTGCTCATTCAATATCAAGGGGTCTGCGAAGATCTGGGGTTTATGGACATCGACGTGCTATATTTGTTTACGCTATCGGCGGACATTGGGAAGATGCAGTGGCTGATGCCCGCAGTCTCAACGCTTGTTTTCTCCGGCGCGTTTTTTGAGGATTGGAGCAGCAAAATGCATCGCGCGCAGCTTATGCGCGCCGCCCGGGAGACATACCTGTCGTCCAAGGCGCTGTGCTGTTTCGTCGGGACCTTTATTACCGTATTTGCGGGTGTGATGTTGTTTGTGGCGCTGTTGTCCATGAAATTCCCATTGTTGCTGCAATCATCGGATTGGGCAGAACATGTCGCCTCCAGCGGAGGCGCTCTGCTGAACGGGGGCCACATTCTTGCGTATCTGCTCGTATTGGCGAGCTTCCGCGCCTGCGCCGCGGCGATGTGGGCGACACTGGGGCTTTGCGTGTCCGCATTGTGCAAAAGTCGGCTTTCACTGCATCTGGTCCCATTTTTGGTTTCTTACGCCGCGCGGTTTCTCAATCGCATCTTGCCGACGGGCGCATATTCCCTCTTCGCTTTAGAAGTGGGGGCAACGCGTATGACAGACCCCCTGCTCGCCTTGCGAGTCACGCACGGCGTGTATCTGACGTTTACAGTCTTTCTCTCCATTTGCTTCTATTTTTTGGGCGTCAGGAGGCTTAAGGATGGTTCGTAAATTATATGGCGTGAGCCTGTACGCGTGGAAGAAACGCCTTGGCAGCCCCCGGTTTTATCTGGTATCGCTGTTGACGGTGCCCATTGTGCATTACTTTTCTGACGGCATTGTGCGCATTTGCGCCGATGCGGGCACGGGCTATTCCCCCGCGGAATTGTTTACATTCATTGCTTGCGACCATTTGGCCAACGCCTTCTTATATCTTGTGTGGATTGCATTGATGTGCGGGGATTCTTTCGAAGACGAAGGCACCTCCCTTCTGGTTTTGCGAAGCGGACGCCGGACGTGGTCCGCCGGTATGGCGGGGCATATCATTTTGGTTGGTTTGATCTATTGGTTCATTGTCTTTGGCGTGTGCATGGCCCTGCTTCATGGATACTGGCTGTGGAGTGATGGTTGGAGCCGTATGACGATGACCATGGCCTACACGACTGCGGCTTCGGACTACGCGCTCAATTTTACCATACCCCTAAAAATAACCGCGCTTTATCGTGTGTGGGAGGCGGCATTCGCAAGTTTTTTACTCCATGTGTTGGTCAGCGCCCTTATGGGGCTATGCGCCCTGTCCATCGGAGGGATCTGGGGGATTGTCATTCCGTTGGCCTTTGTCTTGCTGGATATATCTTTTTACGGCCTCGGATTGCCCAAGTTTGTTTACTTTTTCTCCCCGGTTTCGCTTAGCGATCTATCTGTGTTGGATCCGACTCGAACCGACTACCTGCCATCTTTGCGTTATGCTTTTCTGGCGTTGACGATGGGCGTGCTCCTGCTGATTGCCGCCTGTCAGATCAAGGCATCCCGAAAAAATTTTTGCGCGTAGCGCCTTTCAATCATTGAATAGCCGAGGAGGTTGCGTCCCATGAGCAGTGTGGCATTAAACCAAGTGACAAAAACCTTTGGGAAGACCACGGTATTGCATGAACTGTCGGGATCGTTTCCGAGCCAACAAATACATGGAATCATCGGGCGGAATGGGTCAGGCAAAACGGTATTGTTCAAATTGATTACAGGATTGATGCCCTCAACATCCGGTGAAATTCTTGTAGAAGGAAGGCGCATCATGCCAAGTCATCCGCACGTTCCGGACGGAATTGGCGCCATCATTGAAACGCCCGGGTTTCTTCCATATTTCAGCGGCTATCGCAACCTTTCTTTATTGGCTTCAATACGTCACCAATTGACCCCGGCACAGATAAAGGAGACCATGTTATTGGTCGGCCTCGACCCTCACAACCGCAAATGGGTGAGCAAGTACTCCATGGGCATGCGCCAGCGCCTGGGCATCGCGCAGGCCATCATGGAAGACCCGGACCTTTTGATCCTGGACGAGCCGATGAACGGCTTGGACAACGCGGGGGTGCAAGATATGCGCAAGCTGTTCCTCGAACTCAAGGCACGCGGCAAGACCATCCTGCTGGCCAGCCACAACCGGGAGGACATCGAAGCGCTGTGCGACACCGTCTGCGAGATGGACGCCGGCAAGCTGACGCGCGTGCGGTAGCGGTCGTGGTCCTGCAATTGCGGCTTAGCATCGCTTCCGCCCAGCAGCGCGCCCGAAGTGACGGCGGTACAGCGCGAACGCCGTGCCGCCGTCGAGCAGCACGCGGGAAGGGTGCAGGGTAAGCGCCGGTCAGTTATCGGGCGGGGATATAGGGGCGGCCCGCGACGCGGTACGCGCGGAACAGGCCTTTGCTGAAAATCTTGCGCGCAATCCGTTTATGGTGTAACACCTGAATTGACCGCATTTGCGGTCTCTTGCGCAAAGCCCGGGAAATCCAGCAACCACGGGGCATTCCCGTTGCAGCGGAAGGGAGACGTATGCGCTAACGAGTATCTGAGACGGGCGATTTGGTGCGATTTGGGCATGCGAAGCCGCATCAGGATAGCAAATGGCAAGGGTAACGCGACTTCGGTTCAAATCGAATATAGGCGCGGGCGCGAGCGAATCGGGACCACACATCGGAACGGCTCACAATGGCGCCGATCTGAGGTAGCCCCACTCCCCTTCGGCGGAGGGGCGCCCGAAGGGCGGGGCGAGCCCCTGTAACCAATCGGCCTCGAAAGACTTCCGCCCGGCTGGCCGCAGGCCCGCGAAGCGGGCGAGGCGGACAGCCGGGCGGAAGTCTTTCGAGGCCAGGCGGCTTCAGCCGCCTTCGTATTCTGCCAGCGCGTACGTCCACGCGTCGTCGGAGTAGATGTAAGTCAGGAATGCCTCGTCGGCTATGCCGTCGGAATCCTGGCCGCGCGCGTTCTGCGCGTCGATCACCGCCAGCATGGTGTTCTTGTCGAAGGTGCCGAGTTTGACATCGCCCTCGTTCTTGATGTACCCGAGCTCGATCAGGCGATTTTGGAGCGCTTTCACCGCGTCTCCGGTGTCGCCGCGTTTGAGCGACTGGCTGCCGGGTTCGGGCGCGGAGGAGGACTTCTCATAGACCGGCGCACTGTCCGAGAACAGCTCCATTTGAAGCTCGACCGTGGCCACGCCGTCTTGCTTGAAGCCCAGCGCCTTCTGGAAACGCTTGACCGCGTCGGTGGTCAGCTTCTTGTAGTTGCCGCCGATGCTGCCCTCAAAGTAGCCGAGCGCCTTGAGCCGCTTTTGCAGCTTCTTGACCTGCGTGCCCGAATCGCCCGGTTTGAGCTTTACGTAGTCGGCGCCGGGTTCGGGTTCGGGCTCGCCCTCGGCGGGCAGCGCGTCGTCGGAGAACAGTTTCTTCTGCAGCGCGGGTGAGGCGATGCCGGTCTTGGGCTTTCCGTAGCGCGCCTCAAACTGCTTGACCGCGTCGGAGGTGCGGGGGCCGAAGTTGCCGTTGACGCTGCCGCCGTAGTAGCCGAGGTCGGCGAGCCGCTGCTGCATCCGCTTGACATGCGCGCCGGTGTCGCCCTCGCTGATCTCCACATAGTCGGGATCGGGCTTGGGGTCGGGCTTGTACTTGGGCGCGTTCGATGAGAACAGCTTTATTTGCAGCGCCGTCGTGGCGGTGCCCGTTTCTTTGACATTGATCGCCTTTTGGAACCGCTTGACCGCCTCGGTGGTCTTGGCGAGGTAGTTGCCGCCGATGTCGCCGTCGAAATAGCCCAGTTCCTTGAGCCGCTTTTGCAGCTTCTTGACGGCCGCGCCGGTGTCGCCCGGCGACAGCACCGGGTATTCGTCCGGCTCCTCGGGGTCGTCGCCCTCGTAGAACGGGGCGGTCTTCGAGTACAGCTTCTTCTGCAGCGCGGCGCTGGCCACGCCGCTTTCCTTCTCGCCCACGGCGCGCTGGAACAGCTTGACCGCGTTCACGGTGCTGTTTGCGAACTTTCCGTCGGCGGTGCCGCCAAAGTAACCGAGCGCCTTGAGCCGCGCCTGCAGCTTCTTGACGGTCGCGCCGCTCGAGCCCTTCGACAGTTTTTCATACCCGTCGGGCGCGGGGGTGGGCGCGGCCTCGTAGTAGGGCGCGCTTGAGGAGAACAGTTTCTTCTGCAACGCCACCGTGGCGACGCCGGTCTGCTCGAGGCGCAGCGCCTTCTGGAAGTGCTTGACCGCGGTCACGGTGGCCGAGCCGTAGTCGCCGTCGGACTTGCCGCTGAAATAGCCGAGGGTACGCAGCCGGTTCTGCAGCCGCGTCACGCGCGAGCCGGTGTCACCCCTGGACAGCTGCTCGTACTGCGGGGCGGGATCGGGCTTCTTGGTCGGGGAAGGGGTCCTAAGGGGCGCTTCGTAGCGGGGCGCGTTCTTGTTGAACAGCGCCTCCTGCAGCGACGGTGTGGCGACGCCGGTCTCGCTGTAGCCCATGATGGATTGGAAGCGCTTGACCGCGCTCGTGGTGCCGCTGCCGTACTTGCTGTCCACGGTGCCGGTATAGTAGCCGAGCGCCTTGAGCCGGTTCTGCAGGTCGCGCACCGCGCCGCCGCTGTCGCCCGAGGAGAGCTGCTCGTAGTCAGACGACAGCCGCTCGTAACCGTCCTGCGCGTTGGGCCTCGGGGTCTGCCGGGGCCTGGCCGTGGGCGCAGGCGTCGCAAACACATCTTCATCGGTGGTGTCGATCGGCGTCTCGCCGCTCACGGTGTTGTCAGCTTTCCAGCCCTGGCCCACATCGGTGGTGGGCAGGTTGTCTACGTCGGCCGTGGGCGCGGGCGTCGCGGTCGGCTCGGGCGAGACCGTCGGGAACGGCAGCACCTCGTCGATGCCAAACGCCGAGAGCGGATCCTCCACCTTGTCGGGCGTGTTTGAACAGCCGCCCAGCAAGAGCAGCGCGGCCATCGCGAGTATAAAAAGCGTCCAGGAAACGATTTTCTTCATCCGTATCACCCTCACTGGTGTCAATTGCCCGTCGGGCCTTGGGGTATTTGGCACTGGTACTTCTTAGGACGCACGCGGCGCGCCGAAAGTTGCAGCGCCTGCCACATTCTCTCCCAACTTATCTTGGGCGCGCTGCGCCCGGGCGCGCGCGGATGCCGCCAGGATGACGACGCCGTCCTCCTCATGCCAGAGGGGGAACAGCGCGCGCAGCATCGCCTCGTCCACAAAAAACTCGGCCTTCTCGTTGTCCGACAGGTAGATGTAGTCGACCGCGTAACGGTCAAGCAGCGCGCGGCTGTCCGCCGGGCGCTCGAACATGTCTCGCGCGGCCTCGCGCTGCGCCTGATAGCCGACGCCGTGATAGAACAGGTAGCTGCCGGTGCCGCACACGATCTTGCGGCCGGCAAGCGCCGCCGCGGCGTTGTTGTGCTGGGTGCCGGTCAGGAATACCGCGTCGGGGAACGCGTGGGCGTCCACGTAGGCGGCGGCGCGCGTCTCGCCCTCGGAAAACAGCTGGTAGTCGCTGACCGCCTCGCGCGCCACCGTCATCGCGCCCGACATAAGGCAGGCCGCCATGAACGCCGCCGCCAGCAGCGCGCGCGCCCGAACGCCGTGCATCCGATCCCACATCAGCGACAGAAACCGGCCGACCAGCGGCATCATGACGAGAAACGCCACGTAAAACAGCTTGTTGTTGTCGTATTCGTTTTGCTGGAACAGCACGAGCTCGGCCACCGCGTACAGCACCAGCGCGCCAACGGTGAGCGGTTTGACCCGCCGGGGTGCATTCAGCGCGGCGGGCAGCATCAGCAGATACACCGGCCCCACGTTCTTGATCCAGAACCAGAAGTAACCGTCGATGAAGCCGGACTCGGTCCGGTTGACCCAATTGAACCAGGGTCTGAGTACGCCCCCGCCGAGCGTCTGCGGCACCGTCCACAAAAGCAACTGCGGCAGCGCCAGCAGCGTAGCCAGCGCACCGTAAATCACAAAACTCATAAGCAGCCGGCCGCGGTTGCGCGCGCCTTTCAGGCTCGCCAGCATCGCGCCCAGGCTGATAAGCCCCAGCGCCAGAAAGCTGTGGGTATGCACCATGGGCAGCGCCCCCGCCCACGCGCCCAGGCAGACGAACCAGAACCGGTCCTCGGTGCGGATCGCGCGCGCCAGCATAATCAGCGCGGGCATCAGCAGCACCCAACCGGCCAGCAGCGTGCGCTGAGGGATCATCATGTCGCAGACCACGTTGACCCAGCGCAGGTTGAGGTCGGGCATGTTGGCGGGCGCGCGGTAGAAGCCCTCCATCATCTCGCGCAGCGCCATCCCGTTTGACGGCCAGCCGTCGAGCACGTAGGCGAATCCCAGCCCGCCGTTCAGGAACGTAAGCAGATACGCAATCGCCACCGCCTGGGCATCGCGCGTCAGTTCCCAGGCGAACAATACAAAGCCCCAGAACACAAGCCCCATCGCCAGCGCGCCCGGCACGATGAACGACCAGGCAAGCGGCGTACCCAGCGTGAGCATGCTGGCCGACAGCGCGTCAAACAGGAACGGATAGCCGAGCGTGGTGCCGGGCAGCAGCGTGTACTCGGGCGGGTAGCTGGCCCCGCGCAGCCCGGTCGCGATCCCCAGGTGCAGGCTCAGGTCGCCGTAGGTCGACTGGCCCACGTGCAGCGCGCCGCCCTCCGGCCTGAGCACATGGGTGTACATCAGGTAGCAGGACAGCAGGAAAAAAGGCACGACCAGCACGAGCGTCAGCCATAGCGGCGGGCCGTCCTGATCGTGCGCGTCATCGCTCGGCAGCGTCAAGCGGCGCGGGATCAGCCGCGCGAGCGCCGCCAGCAGCGCGGCGGTGAGCAGCGCAAACAGCTGCGCCCCCATGGTGAACCCGACGCCGAACGCGAACAGGCTGGGCAGCCACATCATCATCATCAGGCCCAGCGCGCAGCCGAACAGCGAGCGGGCCTGCGCGTTCAGCCGCCCAAAGAGCGCCTGCGCGCAGACAATGCCCAGCGCGAGGAACGCGCCCAGCATCAGGATGCCCAGCATACGCAGTTCACACCTTCATGAGATATTTTGTCAACAGCTTGACACCGGCTTCCATGTCCTCGAGGCTCACCACCTCGGTCGCCGAGTGCACGTAGCGGCAGGGGATCGACAGCACGCCCGAGCGCACGCCGCCGCGCGACAGGTGGATGCGCCCGGCATCGGTGCCGCCGTAGGTCAGCACCTCGCGCTGGTACCGAGCGCCCGCCTCGTCGCCCGCCCGCTCGAGCGCCGCCACCACGCTCGGCGCGCACACGAGCGAGTTGTCCATGATCTTGACCGCGATGCCCGCGTTTAGCTTGACCGGCAGGCGGTCAGCCTTGGGCGGGTCGCCGGCCGGCGTGACGTCGATCGCCACCGCTTCGTCGGGCCGCACGTCGTAGGCCGCCGGGCCCGCGCCGCGCAGCCCCACTTCCTCCTGCGTGGTGAACACAAAGGCGACCTCGTTCGGGCAGTCGCGCAGCTGCCTCAGCACCTCGATCAGCAGCGCGCAGCCGGCGCGGTCGTCCATCGCGGGCGCGCTCAGCAGGTTCTCGGTCAATTCGCACAGCTCGGGCACGTAGGTCGCCATGTCGCCGATCTCAACCCGCGCAAGCGCTTCCTCGCGCGAGGCCGCGCCAATGTCCACAAACATGGCCTTCATCGAGGCGTCCTTGGGGTCGTGGTCCTCGGCCTCGTAGGACAGCACGCCGCGTACCCCGTTTTCAAACACCAGGTGGCGGTTGAGCGAGTGCAGCCGGCGCGGATAGCCCACGTTGTGCACGCGCAAAAAGCCGTGCTCGTCGGCCTCGGTCACCACAAAGCCGATCTGATCCATGTGCGCCGCCAACATGATGCGCCGGCCTTTCCCCTGCTTGACCGCGATCAGGTTGCCCAGCGCGTCCGTGCGCATCTCGTCCACATAGGGCCTGATTTCCTGCTCGACAACGGCGCGCACCGCGTCCTCACGCCCCGACGGGCCGAACGCGTAGAGCAGCTTCTTCAGCGTTTCTTTCATATCGATCAACGTCCTTTCGATGATTCAATGGCCGCGCCCTCGTTGAGGAACGCCTCGGCCAGCCGGTACTGCGCTTCGATGTCGTTTGCATTCGCCACGTTGGCGGGCGAGTGGATGTTGCGGCAGGGGATCGAAACCGGGCATACGGGCACCGCGCCCGCTTCGCGCTGCAGCGCGCCCGCGTCGTTGCCGCCCGCGACGAAGGCCTTGACCTGCCAGGCGATGCCCCGCGCGTCCGCCAGCTCGCGCAGCCGCCGGTTCAGCGCCGGGTGCGCGATCGAGGCGTTGTCCATGAACGATATGGCCGCGCCCCGGCCCGGGACGCACACCCGGAAGTGGGGATCGACCTTGCCCAGGTCGTTGGCGGTGGTGGCCTCGAGCACGAGCGCGCAGTCGGGCTTTACCTGCCGCGCGGCCACGGTCGCGCCTCTGAGGCCGACCTCCTCCTGCACGGTGAAGGCGAAAGTCACGTCGCAGGGATAGCGCCCGGCAAGCAGCCGCAGCAGGTTGTAGCAGCCCACCCGGTCGTCGAGCGCCTTGTCCTTGACGAAGCCGTCGCCGAACTCCACGTAGCCGGGCTCGAACGAGATGTAATCGCCCAAGGATACAAGCTTCTGGGCGGCCTCCCTGTCCTTCGCGCCGATGTCCACGAACAGCTGCTTGTGGGTGAGCGGCTGCTTGCGCTCATCGGGCGATTGCAGGTGGATGGCCTTGCAGCCGATCACGCCGGGGATCAGGTCCTTGCCCACGCGCATGCGCTTGCTGACCATGATGCGCGCGTCGATGCCGCCCACCGGCTCGTAGACGATCAGCCCGTCGTCCTTGAAGCCCAGGACGATCAGCCCCACCTCGTCCATGTGGGCGGCCAGCAGCGCGTGATTGGGCCGGGCCGCCGTGCCGCGCTTGAACGCCAGCACATTGCCCATCCGATCGATTTTGACCTCGTCGGCCAGCGGTTTGATTTGCTCCAAGATGTAGTTGCGCACCGCGCCCTCATCGCCCGATACACCGGCGAGGCGCGTCAATTCCCTCAGTTCCACAGGTCCACCTCCCCGGCCCGGCTGATTTCCTCGATGAACAGCCCGACCAGCCGTCCCACCTCGCGCAGCACCGTGAGGTCGATCAGTTCGACCGAGGAGTGCATGTACTTGAGCGGCACGCCGATCAGCAGCGTGGGTACGCCCGCTCCGGCAATTTGAATCGAGCGCGCGTCGGTTCCGGTGGGGTGGCCGCAGGGCTCGACCGAGTAGGCGACGCGGTTCGCGTCGGCCACCTCCATCAATTTTTTCGTAAGGCCCGGATGCATGTTGGGCCCCACGGCGATCGTCAGCTTGTCGAGCGGGAAGGTCTCCCACTTGTCCGCGTCCGGCGTCTCGGCGTGGGTGACGTCGATCGCAATCGCGATGTCGGGCCGAAGCGCGTAGGCGGCCACCGCCGCGCCGCGGCAGCCCGGCTCCTCCTGCGACGCCGATACGAACAGCGCCTGCGCCGCGCAGCGGGCATGCGACAACCGCTCTGCGGCTAAGAGCAACGCGGCCACGCACGCGCGGTCGTCCATCGTCTTGCCGGCCAGGCGCTCGCCTTGCAGGGCGACAAGCGGCGCGCGCATCGTGACATTGTCGCCCACGCGCACGCGCTCGCGCACCTTTTCAGCGCTCATCCCGACGTCCACGTACAGGTCCTTCATCTGCACCGCCTGCTTCCGGTCCTCGGCCGACAGCAGGTGCGGCGGCTTCGCGCCCACCACGCCGTAGAGCGGCCCGCCCGCCGCATGCACCGTGACCTCGCTCGCCGGCAGCACGCGCGCCGGCAGAGCGCCGATGTTGGTTACCCTGAGCGCGCCGTCCTCCTCGATGCCCAGCACCACGAGGGCGATCTCGTCCTGGTGCGCGGTCACCATCACGCGCGGCCCGCGCTCGCCCAACCGCGCGACCACATTGTAGAGCGGGTCGATGGTCACTTCATCGACCATGGGCCCAAACGCCTCGGCGATATGTTCCGCCACCGCGCGCTCGTATCCCGGCAGTCCCGGCAAGGCGGCCGCCGCCTCAATAAAACCCCTTAGCTCCATCCCGTCACCAGCTTTCAGCAACATCTCTTTTCATTATACCCCGCGCCCCTCGGCCTTGGCAAGCGGTAGCCGATCGGGTTCTTCAACCTTTAATCATCCGTTTGGCGAAATGGGCTTGTCTGCCGCCACCCTCTGCGCTAAAATGAAGCTGTATATCATTGGAAGGGGATCGAAGCGCCATGAAAAGCGACCGAAGCACACAAAACCTACTCGTCGCCACCGCGCTGATGGCGGCAATCGTGTTCGTGACCACGCGGTTCATCCAGATCGACCTAGGTTTTTCCCGCATCAAGACCGGCAACGTCTTCTGCCTGCTCGCCGGTATGCTGCTGGGCGGCTGGCACGGGGGGCTGGCGGCGGGCATCGGCTCGATGCTCTACGACCTGACCGACGCGCGCTACGCTTCGATGTTCTACGTGACGCTGATTAACTTCTTTGCGATGGGCTGCGTATGCGGGCTGATCGCGCACGCGCGCGGCGCGCGCGGGCGCAACTTCCGGCAAAACCTGCTCGCCGCCGTGAGCGGCCAGGCCACTTACATCGCGCTGTACTTTCTGTCCAACGTCGTCCAGCAGATCAGCGGCAACACGCAGACCGTTCAAAGCGCCGCGATTGCCATGCTGCCCAAGCTCGGCGTGTCGGCAATTAACGCGGCGATCGCGGTCACGCTGTCGCTCGTAATCGCGGGGCCGCTGATGTCGGCACTTGAGAAAAACGGCCTGCTCGACAGGCTTTCATAGGAAAAAGGAGGGCGCGCATGGAACCGATCTACGTCACCGGCCACCGCAACCCCGACACCGACTCCATCGTATCGGCCATGGCTTACGCGGCGCTGCGCAACGCGCTGGGCGGTCGAAGCTACACGCCGGTGCGGCTGGGTCCGGTCAGCGACGAAACGCAGATGGTGCTCGACCGGTTCGGCTTTGAAGCGCCGCCTCTGCTGCGCGACGTGCGCAACCAGGTGATGGACCTGAAATTCGACACCCCGCCGGCGCTGAACGCCGCCGTCACCGTCAGCCGGGCCTGGTCGGTGCTCAAGGCGGACCGCTCAGTGCTGGCGATCCCGGTCACCGACGACGGCGGGCGGCTGTACGGCATGCTGACCTCGGACGACATCGCCGCCTACGACATGCGCTCGGTCGACGACCCGGCCGCCGACGCTGTCCCGGTGTGCAACCTCCTAAGCGCGCTCGAGGGCCGCATCGCCAACGGCGAGGACAAGCTCGTGGGCGCGGTGTCGGGCGAGGTGGTGATCGCGCTGCCCGGACCCGAGGGGCCGCCGCTCGGACTGGGGCCCGGCGCGATCGTGCTGTGCGGCAACCAACCCGACGCGATCGCGCGCGCCGCCGAGGCCAAGGCCAGTTGCGTGATCGTGTGCCAGGCCGAACTCACCGAGGAGATGGCGCGTTCTCTCGGCGATACGCTGGCGATCGTGACGCCCTGCGACGTGTACCGCGCCGCCCGCATGATCTATCAGTCGATCCCGATCGGGCGCGTGTGCCAGACCGAGGCGCTGGTGGCGTTCAGCCTGACCGACTACGTGGACGACGTGCGCGAGAAGATGCTCGAGAGCCGCTACCGCTGCTATCCGGTGCTCGATGAGCAGGGCCTCGTGGTGGGTACGCTGTCCCGGTTCCACCTGATTCGGCCCTCGCGCAAGCGCGTGGTGCTGGTCGACCACAACGAGTCGGCGCAGTCGGTGCCCGGCCTCGAGCAGGCGGAGATCCGCGAGATCATCGACCACCACCGGCTGGCCGACGTGCAGACCGGCGCGCCCATCTTTTTCCGCAACGAACCGGTGGGCTCGACGGCCACGATCGTGGCCACAATGTACCAGGAGCGCGGCCTGATGCCGCCGCCCAAGCTCGCGGGGCTGATCTGCGCCGCAATCCTGTCGGACACGGTGATGTTCAAGTCGCCCACCTGCACGGAGCGCGACCACCGCATGGCCGAGCGCATGGCACGCATCGCCGACATATCGATCGATGCGCTGGGCCACGACATCTTCACGGCCTCCTCGACCGAGGAAAAGCCCGCTTCCGCGCTGTACCTGTCCGACTTCAAGGAGTTCCGCATCGCGGGCCACAACATCGCGATCGGCCAGATTACCTGCCTTGATTCCGCGCGGGTGCTGGCGCGGCTGCCCGAGTTTTTGCAGGTCATGAACGAGCGCGCCAAGACCCACGGCTACGACATGCAGCTGTTCATGATTACCGACGTGCTGCGCGAGGGCACCGAGTTAATCATCCTCGGCGACGAGGACATCATCCGCCAGGCCTTCGGCGTGGAAGTCAAGAACCACCACGCCTTCCTCCCCGGCGTCGTCTCGCGCAAGAAGCAAGTGGTGCCGATGCTGTCGCTGCTCTGGGGCTGATTCCTCCATTCCCCTCCCCGCAGGCGGGGTGTAACCTGTTGCCGGCACAATCCCCGGCTCTTTTTAGCCATTCTAACCAACCTCATGATGAGATTGGTTAGAATGGCTAGGTAAGCGCCGATTAAAGCACGCGTGCGGTGGCGCGCTGAATTTCCGTCAGATTGCGCTTGCAAAATTTGAAGGCGTAGCGGCGCTACGTCGAGGATTTTGCAGGCGCAAGATGGCGCAAAGGCAGCCGCCACCGCGCGTGGGATTTGATCGGCGGTTACCTGGAATCGTTTGGAGGGCGCATGCTCAGGCTTCCCGCCATGCTTCCCCGTTTCCGCCGCAAAATGAAATGGAGCCTCCGCAAGGGAGACTCCATGGGCAGGCAAACTCAGCGCTTCGAGAACTGGGGCGCGCGGCGGGCGGCCTTGAGGCCGTACTTTTTGCGCTCCTTCATGCGCGGGTCGCGCGTCAGGTAGCCGGCGCGCTTGATCGCTCCTTTAAGTTCCTCGTCCGCCTTCACGAGCGCGCGGGCGATGCCGTGGCGCGCCGCGCCGGCCTGGCCGGTGTAGCCGCCGCCGGTCACGGTGACCAGCACGTCAAAGCGGGCCAAGGTGTCGGTCAGCGTCATGGGCTGACGCACGACGGTCTTGAGCGTCTCGACGCCGAAATAGTCGTCGATGGCGCGCTTGTTGATCACGATGTTGCCTTCGCCGGGGATCAGGCGGACACGGGCGATCGCCTTCTTCCTGCGGCCTACGGCGCTGTAGCAAACTTCAGACATGACCAAAGCCCTCCTCCCTTACTTAATTTCAAAGGCAACCGGCTGCTGCGCTTCATGCTTGTGCTCGGGGCCGGCGTACACATGCAGCTTCTTGAGCATGGCGTAACCGAGCGGTCCCTTGGGCAGCATGCCGCGGACGGCTTCCTTGATGACGAATTCCGGCTTCTTGGCCATCATCTGGCGCGCGGTGGCTTCCTTCAAGCCGCCCGGATAGCCGGTGTGATGGCGGTACAGCTTCTGATCGAGCTTCTTGCCGGTGAAGCGAACCTTGTCCGCATTGACGATGATGATGTAGTCGCCGGTGTCCACGTGGGGCGTAAAGCAGGGCTTGTGCTTGCCACGCAGCATCGAGGCGACCTGCGAGGCCATGCGGCCCAGCACCAGGTCTTCGGCGTCAATGACCAGCCATTGACGATCCACGGCGCCCTTCTTGGCCATATAGGTGTTCACGTAGAATTCCTCCCCATTATCTGTCGGACGGATTCCGGCGCGAGGTCAACGCGCCTTCCACCTACATCCATGGTATCGGGGCTAGTGATCCCATCGACGCACCGTATAGTCTACCGCATTCTGGCTGCCGTGTCAATTGAAACTTGTATTAAAAATCATGAAAATCATTTCTGGCGTGGGTTTGTCAAACACGTTGGACAAACCTGCGCTTTCATCGATACCGGAACCTTCGTCCGATTCCGCTGCACGCGGTTGAGCCGGATCAGGCGGCCGGGCAGGATCGAGCGGGCCGCGCGGTACAGCGCGCGCCCATGGGCGTGGAGCCCCTCCATAAACTCGCGCTCTCCCGGCACCGATTCGTCCCGCTCCCCCCGTTGTTCGGATACCTATTGTATGTACAAACACGCCTATCGGCCGGCGCGCGCTTTTCGGCAATTTAACTTGACGCGATATACTATGCGAAGTATAGTATTGTGCGACGGGAGGTGTTGCCTTGGACGCACAGTTGAAGCGGGGGGTGCTCGAGATTTGCGTGCTGGCGGCGCTCAGACGACGCGACTCCTATGGGTATCAGATCATCAAGGACGTGTCGCCGGTGATCGAGATTTCCGAATCCACGCTGTACCCGATCCTGAAGCGCTTGGAAGGCGCGGAATGCGTGGCGGTGTATTCGGTGGAACACAACGGGCGGCTGCGCAAGTACTACCGCCTGACCGGCGAGGGCCGCGCGCGCATCGGCGCGTTTCTTATGCAATGGCGTCAGATGATGGCCGTGTACGCATTCATCGAGAGGAGCAACGCAGATGACAAAGGATGAATTCTTGAACGCGCTGACGGACCGCCTGGGCGCGCTCGGCGAGGCGGAGCGCGCGAAGTGCGCCGCTTACTACGACGAGATGCTGTCCGACCGGATCGAGGAGGGCATGGATGAGCAGGCGGCGGTCGCCGGCATGGAGCCGATCGACGAAATCGCGCGGCGCATCATCAGTTCCGGCGTACCCAATCGGCAAGCCGCGTCCGAGGAAAGCGCGCCGGGCGAGCCCGGCGGCTGGCGGCTCGCGCTGCTGATCCTGAGCGCGCCGCTGTGGATGCCGCTGTTGGCGGCGGCGCTGCTCACAGCGGCCATGCTGCTGCTCGCGCTGTGGATGCTGTGGCTGGGGCTGGCCATCTCGACGGTGAGCATGCTGGCGGCGGGCGCGGCGTCGGCGTTGGCCGCGCTGTCCTTTTTGGTCAGGCAGCCGGCCAGCGGGCTGTTCATGCTGGGCCTGGGGCTGACCTTGACGGCGCTGGGGCTGCTGCTGTACCGGCCCATGACGCGCTCGGCGACGCGCGCGGCGCGATTGACACAGCGGGCGTGGCGCGCGCTGCGGCGGGGGTTTCACAGAAGGGAGGCCATGTAGATGAACAATCTGGCGCGCTTTGCGTTGAGGCTGCTGGGCCTGGGGCTGGTGCTTGCGCTGGCCGGTTTTGCCATGGCGGGGTTCAGTTTGGAGAACCTGGACACGCGGGGGCCGTCCGAGCAGCGGACGATCCGGCCGGTGGGCGAATTGCGCGAGTCGGATGGGCAGTCGGCCTATCCGGCCGAACGCGTGACCGCGCTCATGGTTACGGACGAGGATCACTCGATCATCGTGCGGCCGTCCGCGGACGGGCAGTGGCGCGCGGTGTGCTACGAGCGCAAACACGGGCGCTACGAGGCGGATCTGCACAATGACGGCGTGTTCCGCCTGCACTATGTGGACGATCGGCCCTGGTATGAACGCGTGGGGATCACATACTGCGGTGAAAGCGACCATGATGTGCTGGTCTACGTGCCCGCGGGCGTGAACGTGCCGATGACGCTGTCCACCGTGAACGGCGCGGTGAGCGTCGAGGATGTCGCGGCGCAAGCGCTTTCGATGTCCACCACCAACGGCGATATATCGGCGAAAGGCGTGCGGTGCGCGGGGGAGATGCGCGCCGAGACGACAAACGGGGCGGTGCTGCTGACCGATTCGACGGCGCAGTCGGTCTTCGGCCAGTCGGTCAACGGCCCCATCAATTTTACCGCCGTGGACGCCCGGCGCGGCGACTACCGCACCACCAACGGCGGCATAGCGGGCAGCCTCGCGGGCGCGGCGTCGGAGTACACCGTATCCGCGCGGACGGCGCTGGGGGACAACAACCTGACGTCCGGCGGCAACGGGCCGCGGCAGCTCAATGTGAAGAGCGTCAACGGGTCGATTGACGTGGCCTTTGCGCCGTAAGCGGCACAATGACATTTGCCCGCGGCACATGGGAGGAGCCCCTCCCCTGCGCCGCGGGCAAATTTCACTTCGCCAGTTTCCCCTTCGTCCCGCCGCCCTGCCGGTTCAAAATATCCGATTTGTACGAGAACACGCTCTGGCGCTTGTCGGCGTAGGCCTTGAGCGCGCATTCGACCATCTTGTCGATCATATTTTGGAAGCTCACGCCGCTGGCTTCCCACAGGTAGAACGCGAGCGAGCCGGGGATGGTGTTGATCTCTTCGACGTAGAGCGCGCCGTCCGCGCCGTCCAGGATGAAGTCGATGCGCACCACGCCCTTGCAGTCGAGCGCCTTGAAGATATCGACCGACAGCGCTTGAATGCGCGCGGTCAGCTCGGCCGAGATGGGAGCCGGCACCTGGCGGCTCAGCGACTGCATGCCCTTGCTGCCGCCCTTGGCCGAGCGCATGTACTTCTCGTCGAAGGTCAAAAACTCATCCCAGCGCACCGGCATCTCGGTGACCGACGCGCGCACGTTGCCCGCGTAGCCCATGACCGAGCAGTTGACTTCCTTCAGATCGGCTACGCCCTTCTCCACCAGCAGCCGCCGGTCAAACGCCGCCGCCACGTCGAGCGCCTGCGCGAGGCCCGCGCGGTCGTCGGCGCGGCTGATCCCGATCGAGGAGCCGAGGTTCGCGGGCTTGACGTACACCGGATAGGGCAGCGCGCGCTCGAGGCGGGCGAGGGTGTCCTCGCGGTGCTCGGCCCAGTCGGACCGATCCACCCACTCGCCCGGCAGCACCGGGAAGCCGCAGCCCGTAAACAGCATCTTCATCGCGATCTTGTCCATGCCCACCGACGAGCCCAGCACGCCCGCCGAGGCGTAGGGCACGTCCAGCATCTCGAGCATGCCCTGCAGCGTGCCGTCCTCGCCGTTCATGCCGTGCATCACCGGCAGCACGGCGTCGCAGGCGGCGACCACCGCCCTTCCCGAGCCGAACAGCACCTTCTTCTCCTCGGGGTACCTAATCAGGACCAGCTTGCCGTCCTCGCCCAGCGGCAGCACCCGCGTGACCTTCGCGGGGTCGAAATCGCGGTAGAGCGCCATGTCCCACAGCGCCTCGCCGGCGTACCACGCGCCGCCTCTATCGATGTACACGAGCGTCACCTGATAGCCTGCGCCGCGCGCCGCGTCGGCGGCCTGCAGCCCCGAGATGATCGAAACGTCGTGTTCGCAGGTGCGGCTGCCGTAGGTTACGGCCAGATTGAGTTTCATGATATAAAGCCCCCCTACCCTTCGCTGTAGTTGTCCGGCAGGTCGTTCTCAAACAGGATCACGTCGCCGGGCCGGCCGATGCGCGCGAGTACCGCCGTCGCCTCGGCGAGGTCGGCGACCACCGTAACTTGATCCTTGGCGAGCCCGCCCTCGAGCGCGCCCTTGAGGATCGGCTGGCTGCGCTTCGGCCCGATCAGGATGGCATGGTCGCAGCTGCCGGCCAACTGCATGCCAAACCTGCGGTTGAGCGCGGCCTCCTGCTCCCCCTGCTCGACCAGGCCGGGCGTCACGATCAGCCGCCGGCCGGGGAACGCGCGCAGCACGTCGAGCGCGGCCTCGGCACCCACCGGATTGGCGTTGAACGCGTCGTCGATGATGGTCATGCCGTTCGCGCCCGGCAGCAATTGCAGCCGGTGCTCGACCGGCTCGGCGCGGCCTACGCCCCGCGCGATCTGGTCCAGCGTCAGCCCCAGGCGCTTCGCCACCATGCAGCACAGCACGATGTTGGCGATGTTGTGCCGCCCGAGCAGGCGCGTCTCGCAGCGCACGCGGCCGCCCTCGGCGTCGCACAATGTGAAACGGCTGCCGCGCGGGCCCACCTCGATCTCCTCGGCGTACATGTTGAGGAACCCGCTGCCGAGCCCCGCGCGGTACTTCTCGATCGGGGTCTTCCGGTACAACTCGTCGACGATGCCGCCGTCGGCCCCGAAGAAGGCCGCGCCGTGCTTGGGCAGCGCCTCGATCAGCTCGTACTTGGTCTTGGCCACGGCCTCGACCGAGCCGAAGGTCTCGAGATGCTGCGGCCCCACGCTGGTCAGCACGCCGTACTCGGGCTCGACCAGCTCGCACAGCTCACGGATGTCGCCCACATGGCGCGCGCCCATCTCGGCCAGGAATACCTGATGGTGCACCTCGAGCTGCTCGCGGATCGCGCGCGTCAGCCCCATCGGGGTGTTGAAGCTTCCCGGGGTGGCCAGCACGGCGTATTTCTCGGACAGGATGGAGGCCAAAATGAACTTGGTCGAGGTCTTGCCGAACGAACCGGTGATGCCGACCTTGACCAAGTCGGGACGCGCCGCGAGCTTGCGCGCGGCGTCGTTCAGGTAGAACGCGTTGACCCTCGTCTCGATCGGCTGCATGATGAATCCCGCCACCAGGGTCAGGTAGGGCACGCCCACGAACAGCAGGTAGGCGGGCAGTTTCAGCGCGCTCAAAAGCGCGGCTGCGAGCAACGCGCACAGGCCGAGGCAGATGTACAGCCGCTTCATGCGCGCCGTCAGCGCGAACGGCTTCTTCTCGGGGGCCTTGTATTGGCGGATGCCCACGCGCCAGGCCGCAATGCCGAACCCGGCGAGCACGACGAGCGCGGCGGTGATCCGCGCGGCGTCCGCGCCCATCAGCATGGTCAAGATCAGCCCAAGCAGCACATCGGCGATCGCGGCCAGCACGCCTATGCCCTGCGTCGCGCCCATCAGCTTGTCGCGGTTCCTGGAAAGCCAACGCCGATACCCGTCGAGCTGATAGCTTTCAAGCTGCAGCATATGCAGGTAGTAACGGCTGTATGCGGTGCACACGCCGGCCACCACCGCGGCCGACAGCCAGCCCATAAAATCCATCAGCGTTCACCCCCGGCGGATTCGCACAAAAAATTCCGGACCACCGCGCGGAAATCGGCGTACCGGTCGAGGTAGGCGAAATGGCCCGCGCCTTCCATCACCACAAGCCCCGCGTCGGTTATGCCCTTTTCCATCGCGCGGCCCATCCACAGCGGCGCGGCCGTATCCTGATCGCCCCAGAACAGGAGGGTGGGGGCTGCGATCCGGCTAAGGTAGGGCGTCAGGTCCTGGGTGACCACGCGCGAGAAGGTCTTGCGCATCTCGGGCGAGAGCGCCCTGTAGTCGGCGGAGCCGAACTTTTCCTGCAGCCGACCGCGCAGGGCGTCTATGCGCGCGTTGCCGAGCCAGGCGCGGGTCAGGCGGTTGTCAAGCAGCGCCTTGAGCGCGCGGTACATCGCGGAGCGCGCCTTCCGCGCGGGCGGGGGCGTGGTTTTCAGCCCCGGAACGCCGGTCAGCACCATGCGGCCGACCAGCTCGGGGTAGGTGGCGGCCAGCGCCAGCGCGACGCGCCCGCCGAACGAATGCGCGACGATGTGCGCTCGGGGGATGGAAAGCGCGCGCAGCAGCTGAGCCGTCATTTCCATATATTCGGTCACGCTCCAAGGCTCGGGCGGGTCGCTCGAGCGGGCATGGCCGGGGAAGTCGAGCGCGGTCATATGCAAGGCGTCGGCACAGTCGCGCAGCAGCGGGGCGAAGCTCTCGCACTTGCCGCCCCAACCGTGCAGCACCAGCGTAGGCTGGCCCTGGCCGTGCTGCTCGTAGTATACGGTCGCGCCGTTGAGTTCGATGGTCATGCGTACACCTCAGTTTGGTTCTCAAGGTAGTATAGCAGAATCGGGCAGAAAAGAAAAGGCGCAATTGCGTAACGCAGCGCTGCGCGTGTACAACTGCACCCATGCTTCTGCCGCTGCGCAGTACCGGCGGCGGGATGGTTGCCATCGCCGATGACAGCGCCCCCGCGTCCCGTCTCCATCAGGATTTGCGGTGGCGGGCCACATGTGTGGGTGGGCGGGTAGAGCGGCTGAACGCGCCGCATCACGCCCTCAAGGTTAGGTGGCTCAGCCAGTTTTGCTATGGCGATCATCTGCTCCAGTTCGCCGATTTCCTCCTCGGTGTCGAGGGAGATGGCCTGCCCAACCCCCGCCGCCACTTTATTACATTCTTTTCCACGGCATTTTTATCATTTTTTCACCGCCACCGGCCGCCTTTTTGGACTTTCGGCGGCGCGTCGCCATTGACAGCGGCGCCATTCCACGGTATAATCGTGCCGGGGCTTGTTGTAGGACATCCTACGTTTATGCCCGGCCGGACGCCCTTATCGGGAGAACCTTGCCGCCGGAGGCGGATCGCCATTGAGCATAATGAAAACGATGGGAGCAAAGCGCATGACAATCCACCAGGATGCCCGCGCCATCATTGACGCCGCCATCGAGGCGGTGCTGCCCGACGTAGCGGTGAAAAACGCGCTCTCGGACATGCCGGGAGACCGGCCCGTATACATGGTCGCCATCGGCAAGGCGGCCTGGAAGATGGCGGAGGCCGCCTGCGAGGCGCTGGGCGGCCGGCTGAAAGCCGGCGTCGTCGTCACCAAGTACGGCCACGCGAAGGCCCCGCTGGAGCGGGTCGAAATCATCGAGGCGGGCCATCCGGTGCCCGACGAGCACAGCGTGCGCGGCGCGGCGCGGGCGATGGCGCTGGTCGACCGGCTGGGCGCAGGGGACAGGGTGTTGTTTCTGGTGTCCGGCGGCGGTTCGGCGCTGTTCGAGATGCCG
The DNA here is from genome assembly GCF_051162045.1 of Anaerozeibacter quisquiliarum. Classification (NCBI taxonomy): domain Bacteria; kingdom Bacillati; phylum Bacillota; class Clostridia; order Eubacteriales; family Anaerozeibacteraceae; genus Anaerozeibacter; species Anaerozeibacter quisquiliarum. The sequence continues at coordinate 95,673 of NZ_JBISDI010000003.1, read as the reverse complement.
CTTGATGGCGTGACGCTTGCGGACATTGCCTCCGCCACCCGGCAGCTCTTGGCCAGCGGCGCGGACATCACCGAAATCAACACCATCCGCAAGCACCTCTCCGCCGTCAAGGGCGGCCGGTTTGCAGAGGCGTGCGCGCCGGCGGAAGTGGTTTCAATCGTGCTCAGCGACGTATTGGGCGATTCGCTGGATGCCATCGCCTCCGGCCCCGCCCATCCGGACGGAACCACCGGCCAGGACGCGCTGCGCATCGTCCAAAAATACGGCATCGAACTGACCCGGGGCGCGATGGAAGCGCTCCGCCGAGAGACGCCCAAGGCGCTGGGCAACGTGAGGACCCGGATCATCGGCAACGTGACCCGGCTGTGCACCCAGGCGAAGGAGACCGCCCGGGCGCTGGGGTACGAGCCCCTGATCCTCACCACGACGCTTGGCTGCGAAGCCCGGGACGCCGGCAGCTTCCTGGCCGCCATCGCGCGGGAGGTGCGCGCCTCCGGACACCCTGTCAAAGCGCCCTGCGCGGTGATTCTGGGCGGAGAGACGGTGGTGCATCTCAAGGGCTCCGGCCGGGGCGGTCGCAACCAGGAACTGGCGCTTTCGGCGGCGCTGGGCATTCAGGGCATGGCGGACGTGCTGGTCTTCTCCGTGGGTTCCGACGGCACCGACGGCCCCACCGACGCCGCCGGCGGGATCGTGACCGGGGACTTCGTCGAAGCCTGCCGGGCGAAGGGCCTTTCGGCGCAAGCCCATCTTCAAAACAACGACGCCTACGCCATCCTCGGCGCTGCGGACGGCCTCATTTTTACAGGCCCCACCGGCACCAATGTGAACGACCTGACCGTTCTCCTATGCAAATAGGGCCTTAGTCACAGGGGGAAACAGAAATTCTGTCGATTTTGCAAATTTCCGTGCAAATTGTAGGTGACAAACCGTCAACTCTATGATAGAATAACCTTGCCGGTTAAGTTGTAATACATCATACATCTAACCACGCTGGTTCCAAACACGAAGAGAGGTGGCATCGGTGAAGAGTTTGAGGTTCCTCGGGCCGAAGGTCCTGGAGGTCCAGGACGTGGGCGCGCCCGCGCCGGGCGCGGGCGAAGTGCTCATCAAAGTGCGCGCCTGCGGCATCTGCGGCAGCGACGTGCACGGCTGGCTGGGCAAGACAGGCAGGCGCATCCCCCCGATGACGATGGGCCATGAGTTCGCGGGCGAGATCGCGGCGGTTGGGGCGGGCGTGGACGCCTGGAAGGCGGGCGACGGCGTTGTGGTTCAGCCCATCAACTTCTGCGGCGAATGCGTTAACTGCCGGGGCGGCATGACCAACATGTGCCTGAACAAGAAGTTCTTCGGCGTTCTGACGGTGGACGGCGCCATGGCGGAGTATGTGGCGGTGCCGCAGAAGCTCCTCTACAGGCTGCCGGAGGGCTGCTCCTACGAGACGGGCGCCATGGCGGAGCCCTACGCGGTGGCCTACGGCAGCGTCGCCAAGTGCGGCGGGATCGCGGGCAAGGACGTGCTGATCGTCGGCGCGGGCATGATCGGCCTTTGCATCCTGCAGATGGTGAAGCTCCACAACCCGAAAAGCGTTACCGTCGCCGACCTCAGCGACAGGCGGCTGAAAAAAGCGCTAGACCTGGGTGCTGATTTTGTGATAAACTCAGCCAAAGAGGATGCCCTCGCCAGGATTGCGGACTGCACGGACGGATTGATGATGGATCTCTCCATCGAAGCGGTGGGCGTCGAGCCCACGGCGAACCTGTCCGTCAAGGCGCTCAAGGTGGCGGGCACGGCGGTGTGGGTCGGCATGAGCCAGCGGGAGATGCAGATCAACATGCAGGACATCGTGTGCTCCGCCCGCAGCGTGGTCGGCTCGTTCAACTACACGCACGAGGAATTTGGCGAGGTGGTGGCCCTCCTCGGCTCCGGCAGGCTTGCCACCGGCGAGCTTCTGTCCCGGGTGGTGACGCTTCCGGAGGCGCCTCAGGCCTTCCGGGATCTTCTCGAAAACCCCGACGACCTGCTCAAGATCGTGATCGATCCGTCCAAATAACCATCCGGCGGCGACGCCGGCGAATGAGGGGAAAATATGGCCATCCGCAAGATCCGCAAAAATGACGTCAGCACGCAGGTCTACGACCAAATGCGCGAGATGATCCTCCGCAACGTCTGGAAACCGGGGGACCGCCTGCCGTCGGAAAACGAGCTCGCGGAGTCATTCGGCGTAAGCCGCGTCACGATCCGGCAGGCGCTGCTAAAGATGAACACCTTCGGCCTGATACGCACCCGGCAGGGGGAGGGCTCCTTCGTGCAGGAGATGGGCGTGGGCATCAAGCTCAACGAGCTGGTCCCCAGCATCTACCTGAACGAGAACGCGGTGCGCGACGTGTGGGAGTTTCGCATGATGACCGAGGTGGAGACCGTCGCGCTGGCCACCAAGCGCGCCACCGCGGAGGACATTCGGCAACTCTGGGCGTCCTACGAGCGGCTCAAGGATCAGCGGGACGACCTGGAGGACTACATCAGCAACGACTTCCAATTCCACCGCATGCTGACCACCATCGTCGGCAACCAGCTGGTCACCCAGCTGCACTACCTGCTTCGTGACATCCTGAAGGAGACCATGCGCAAGATCACCCTCAAGATCGGCCGCGACAACGGCATCGAATACCACCGCCGGATCATCGAAGCCATCGAGGCCCGCGATGCGCAGATGGCCCGAAAGCTGATGAACGACCACCTGGCCGAATCGCTGAAGCTGTTCGAGGGGCCGTAAGCCGCGCCCTTCGGCATACCGCCGCGCGGCGCAATGTCCGCCCCGCGGCTTCGGCCGCCGGGTGGCGGGCATGGGCGGAGGGAAAGGCGCTTCAGGCCACAACATGTAGGACAACATACATGAGAGGTATGACCAATGAAGTTTGGCATCTGCTTGAATATGAACGCGACCGGGCCGGACGGGACCGGCATCGAGTACATCGAGAAGGCCGCGCGGCTCGGGTTTGACTACGTGGAGCTTCCGCTGGCGGAGATGATGGCGCTCTCCGAGGCGGAATTTGAGGCGATGGCCGGGCGGGTCCGCGCCTCCGGCGTGCCCTGCGAAACCTGCAACAACTTCTTCCCCAAGACCATGCGGCTGACCGGCGAGGCCGCGGACATCCCCGGCGCGCTTCAGTACGCCGCCGGTGCGCTGAGCCGAGCGGCGCGTCTGGGCGCGAAGGCGGTCGTGTTCGGCAGCGGCGGCGCGAAGAACGTGCCGGAGGGCTACCCGCTGGAAAAGGGCTTCGAGCAGGTGGCAAAGCTGCTGACCGGGATCGCGCCCGCCGCGCGGGACAACGGCATCGTGATCGCCATCGAGCCGCTTCGCAAGGCGGAATGCAACCTCATCAACACCTTTGCGGAGGGCTGCGCGCTGGCCCGCGCGGTGGGCAGCGACGCCGTAAGGGTGCTGGTGGACTACTACCACTTCATGACCGAGGGCGAGCCGGTGGAAAACCTCATCCGGGACGGCGGGCAATTCCTCCGCCATTCCCACTTTGCCCGGGTAGAGGGGCGTTCGTTCCCCCGCGAAACGGGCGAGGACCCGGCTTACCTCCCCTACTTTGACGCGCTCAGGCAGGCGGGCTACGACGCGCGCGTCAGCCTGGAGGCCTACACCCGTGATTTCGATGCCGAAGCGCCGGCGGCGCTAAGATTCCTCAGACAGAGCATTTAGGGAGGCGTAGGGACATGAACAGAACGGAACGCATCGCATACCTTCGCAAGATGGGCCAGAGGCTCAGGCGGGACGTCATCATCAGCGTGGGCGTCGGCGTAGCCGGCCACGTGGGTGGCTCCTGCTCCGCGGCGGATCTGGTGGCGGCGCTGTACTTTTACAAGATGAAGCACGACCCGGCCAATCCGAAGATGCCTGACCGGGATCGCTTCCTTTTGAGCAAGGGCCACGTGGCCATTTTGCAGTACGCCGCGCTGGCGGAGGCCGGATACTTCCCGGTGGCGGACCTGGCCAAGACGAAGGAAATCGGCTTTCACCTGCAAGGCCACCCGGACGTGCGCAAGACCCCCGGCATCGAGGCGGGCACCGGCTCGCTGGGGCAGGGCCTCTCGCTGGGCCTGGGCATGGCGCTGGGCAACAGGCTGCAGGGGATCGGCAGCAACGTGTATGTATTGATGGGAGACGGCGAGATCGCCGAGGGCCAGATCTGGGAGGCCGCGCTGGCCGCCTCCGCCCACAAGGCGGATCACCTGATCGGCATCATCGACCAGAACGGCCTGCAGGCGATGGGCCGCGTCTCCGAGCGCATGGACACCAACCCCCTGCCGGAGAAGTGGCAGAGCTTCGGCTGGAACGTGATCCAGATCGACGGCCACGACATGGAGCAGATCGTCGACGCGCTGGATCGTGTCGACCGGTACAATGGCAAGCCCACCGTCATCATCGCCCGCACCGTGAAGGGCAAGGGCATCAGTTTTGCCGAAAACGTCGTCGGCTACCACAACGGCGCCCTGACCGAGGAAACCTACAACCAGGCGCTCAAAGAGCTGTCGGCGCAAGCATAGGATTGGAGGAAGAGCGATGTACACCAACCAAAGAACGGCCTATGGCAAGACCCTGGTTGAATTGGGCAAGACGGACCCGCGCATCGTCGCGCTGGACGCCGACCTTTGCGGTTCCACGATGGGCAAACTCTTTGAACTGGAATTCCCGGAGCGCCATTTTGAAATGGGCATCGCCGAGGCGGACATGGTTTCCACCGCGGCGGGACTCGCGCAGACCGGCCTGATCCCCTTCGCCAGCACCTTCGCGGTGTTCCTGGCGGGCCGCGCCTTTGACCAGATCCGCCAGGCCGTCGCCATCGGAAAGCTCAACGTCAAGCTCTGCGGTTCCTCCTGCGGCCTTTCGGATTTCGCGGACGGCGCCACCCACCAGACCGTCGAGGACATCGCCATCATGCGCGCCATCCCGAACATGGTGGTGCTCAGCCCCGCCGACGCCAACGAGACCGTGGAAGCCGTAAAGTCCATGCGCGATTACGACGGCCCCGTCTACATCCGCGTGAGCAGAAACGACAACGAAAACATCACGCCGGAGGGCGAGCCCTTTGTCATCGGCCAGCCCAAGGTGCTGCGCGAGGGCGGCGAGGTCACCGTGTTCGCCACCGGCGGCATGAACCACATGGCCCTCCAGGCCGCCGAAAACCTGAAGGACAGGGTCTGCGTGCGCGTGGTCAACGTGCACACCATCAAGCCGCTGAACGACGAGCGGATCATCGAGCTGTCCCGCGGCATGAAGGGCGTCGTCACCTGTGAGGAGCACAGCGTGGTGGGCGGACTGGGCGGCGCGGTGGCCGGGGCGCTGCGGCGCGAAAGGGTCCCCGTCGAGTTCGTCGGCATCAACGACTGCTTCGGCAGCTCCGGCCACTGCTACAAGGACGTGCTGAACTACTACGGCCTGACGGTCGAGCACGTCGAGCGGGCGATCCTGAGTTTCGTCGGCTGATAAAACCACGGGCCGCGAGCCGCGCCATGCCCATGAAGGGCGGAGCGCGGCTCTTTTTGCGCCGTTACCCGGTTCTAATCAATAATACCGCATTGACATCTGACGACATATGTATGATAATTCATAAGTAGACAACCGCCGAACGGAAACCGGCAGATCCGGGCCGCTGCGACGGGCTTCTTTTGCGCCGCATTGAACAAGCGCTTGAATCCCGTGTCGTTTTGGGGAGTCCTTTCTCGGTTGAAGCGATTTTCGAAAAGAGGGGTTCACGTGGCATTTCAGGCTATCAAGCGCGTCAGCGCCAGCGAACAGGTCTTTGAACAGATCAGAAAGATGATTCTGGACGGAGAATGGAAGTCCGGCGACCGCATTCCGCCGGAAAACGAGCTGGCCGGTCTTTTCAACGTCAGCCGGGCCACCGTCCGGCAGGCGCTTTCGCGCCTGGCCACGGTGGGCCTTGTGGAAACGCGTTGGGGCGAGGGCAACTTCGTCAAGGAGATTGACGTGGGCACCTATGCCAACGGCCTACTGCCCGCCATTTATTTGAGCGACGACTCCATTCGCCATGTCTGGGAATTCCGGCTGATTACCGAGGTCGAGAGCGCCAGCCTCGCCGCCCAGCGCGCGACTTCGAAGGACCTTCGGGCGCTGCGCGCGAACCTGGAAAAGATGATTTCCTACTACGGTGAAGTGGACAAGTACCTGGCCGCGGATTTCGAGTTCCACCAGCTCATCACCCACATGACCGGCAACCCGATCCTCATCCAGGCCCAGACCATCCTGAAGGACGTATTGCTGGAGAGCATCACCACGCTGACGAAAGTGGTCGGCGAGAACGACGGCCTCTCCTTTCACAAGAAGATCTGCGAGGCCATGGAGCAGCGGGACGCGTTTCTGGCCAGGGAGTTGATGAAGCAGCACCTGGAAAGCGCGTACAAATTCTACAAAACCTATTTGACGCGGGCGGGCCAAAAGGAATAGCGGCAAGGTGCCTTTCTCGGCGCCGAGACGCCGGGCGGAAGATCCGCCCGGCGTTTTTATTAAAACAGAGTAAAACGATGGGCAAAAATGAGGCGATACAATTTTCTAACAATAACCGGTTTTTGGACGGTACCTCGCGGAAATGCGCCGTTTTATCACATTCCTTGTCGAAGTCATGGGGGATATCCTCAAAATAATGCGCAAGAATCGATGATACCTCCAAAAATGCATTGACAACGGTTTTGGATTGTGATAATATGCAGTTGTTAGAGGTTAGATGTAATACATCCTTCCTTTGACGGGAGCGCTGGACGACATGAAAGGGAATGCAGCATGCACCGGTTGGAAGGCAGAAAGGCCATCGTTTCGGGCGCGGCGCAGGGCATCGGCTACGCCATCGCCAGGCGGCTGACCGAGGAAGGCGCGCGTATCGCCCTTCTGGACGTCAACGAGGAAAAGCTCCGGGACGCCGCCGAATCGCTGCCGGGCAGCGCGGGCTTCGCCTGCGACGTGTCCAACGTGTCGGGCATCGACGAAACCGTACAAAAGGTCGCCGCCGCGTTTGGCGGGCTCGACATCGTGGTCAACAACGCGGGCATTCTGAACAACACGCCCATTGCGGAGGTCACGGAGGCCCAGTGGGACCTCATCATGGCGGTCAACCTCAAAAGCGTATTTTTCATGGTGCAAAAAGCCATCCCCTATTTGAAGGAGTCAGCCTGTCCCCGGGTAATCAACATCAGTTCGCTGGCGGGCCGCATGGGCGGGTTTGAGACGGGCCTGGGCTACTCCGCCTCAAAGGGCGGCATTCTTGCACTGACGATGGGCTTCGCCCGGCAGCTGGCGCCGCTGGGTATCAACGTCAACGCGGTCTGCCCCGGCACCACCGAGACGCCCATCACCAGGGAATTCTCGCCCGAAGCCATGGAAAAGCTGTACGCCCGCATCCCGCTCAGGCGGCTGGGCAAGCCAGAGGACGTGGCCGCAGCGGTCGCGTACCTGGCATCGGACGACGCCGCCTTCGTCACCGGCGAATTGCTGGACGTCAACGGCGGCATGTACATGGGATGACGGGAGGGGACGGCGTGTTCAAATACGGCATATCCTGCGCGCTGGAGCCGCAACCGGAACGCCAGCCGGTGATCCTCCGGGGCGACATTTCGGATGTGACCCGCGTGGCCGGGGAAATCGGCTACGACGGCGTGGAGCTGTTCATCCGAAACCCCGCACGGTACGACGCCGGGGAACTGGCCGCCGCCGCGGCCCGTGCGAACGTGGAATACTGCGGCATCGCCACCGGCATGGAGTACAGTCTGAACGGCCTGTGCCTTATCAGCGACGACGCGGCGAACCGCTCGGCGGCGATTGAGCGGCTCAAGGAGCACCTCGATCTGGGCGCGGCGCTCAAGTGTCCCGTGATCGTGGGCATCATGCGCGGCAACATCCCGGATTTCAGCCGCTATCAGGAGTACGTGGACCGCTTCTCCCGGGCCCTCGCGGAACTGGACGCCTACGCCGAGCAGTCGGGCGGCAGCATCGTCGTGGAATCGATCCTGCGTTACATCAACAATTACTTGAACAGCGCGACCGAGACGGCCGAATACCTGCGCGGACTGAGGCTGAAGAACGTGTCGCTGCACATCGACACCCACTCCATGATTCTCGAGGACAAAGACCTCGCCCAAAGCGTGCGCGAAACCGCGGACATCCTGGGCTACGTGCACTTCCCGGATTCCAACAGGGGCTATCCCGGCGCCGGAAACATAGACTTCAAGCCCATTATGCGGGCGCTGTGCGACGTGGGCTATCGAGGATACATCGATCTCGAATGCCAGCCCTACCCTTCCCAGCGCGCCTGCGGCGAACGTGGGCTGAAGTACCTCAAGGCGCTTGAGACGATCGTCTTGACGGAGAAGCACGATCACAGGAGGCAATAGGCATGGAAAACAAATTTCTCAGGTGGATGACCCAAAACACCCGGTCGGTCTACTGGCATGATTCGGCGATCCGCGCCCAGCAGCTGGAAGGCTTCGAAAACGGCGCCGTCGGCATGACCACAAACCCCTTCCTCGTCAGCCAGACGCTGACAAGCGACCGCGAATTCTGGCGCGACCGGCTCGCCACGATCCCCAAGGGTCTGAAGGGCGACGAAAAGGCCGAGGCGCTGGCAAAATGCGTCACCACCTACTACGCCGAAATGGTCAGGCCGCTCTACGATCCCGAAAAGGGCAAGGGCATTGTCTGCGCCCAGACCAACCCCAACAAGACCGGCGACGCCCGCTACATGATCGGGCAGGCCAAACGCCTGGCTGCCTGGGGCGAGAACATCTGCGTCAAGCTGCCCGCCACCCGGGCCGGCATCGAGGTCTACGAGGCCTGCGTGGCCGAGGGTCTGAACGTGGCCGCCACCGTCAGCTTCACCGTGCCGCAGGTGCTCGCCGTGGCGGAAGCCCGCGAGCGCGGCAAGAAAAAAGCCGCGGCCAACGGCGTAAAGCCGGGGCTGGGCATCGCGGTCATGATGGTCGGCCGCCTGGACGATTACCTGCGCGACGTAGCCCAGGATTCCTACCCCCACGTCAGGGAGAGCGACATCGTCCAGTCCGGCATTGCCTGCATCAAGCGCGCCTACCGGATCTTCAATGAGCGCGGCTATGACACCTTCCTTATGCCCGCCGGCTGCCGGGGCGCGCACCACATTGTGGACCTGGCCGGCGCGAGGATGATTATGTCCATCGCCCCCAAGATCGCGGAACTGCTCATCGGCGTGGAACGGTTTGATGAGCGGATTGATGTGCCGGTGGATCAGGCGGCCATTGACCGGCTGATGACCATGCCGGAATTCCGCAAGGCCTACGAGCCGGACGGCATGCAGCCCTCCGAGTTCATCACCTTCGGCTCCGCCAACCGCACCACCGACCAGTTCATCAACGACGGCTGGAACCCCATCGTGAGCTTCAACTACTAAAAACGCCAAACCGCGGAGCGAGGAGCGAAACGCCTTGAATTACCTGGAATGGCTCAATCAATGTACGCCCACCGCCTGGTGGCATGACTCGGGCAGCCCCGACGAAATCGACCTGGCCATCCGTCGCGGCGCGACCGGCGTCACCACGAACCCCGTGCTCACATACCGTTCCTTCCAAAACCAGCCGGAGTTCTGGCTGCCCAGGGTGGAGGCGCTGGGCGACGATTTCGGCCTGGAGGAGCGAGCGGAGGCCCTCTTGAGGCTGGTCGCCACATACGCGGCGGACAGGGTCCGCCCCATTTACGAGGCCACCGGCGGCAGGCAGGGCTACGCGCTGGGGCAGCTCAACCCCGGCCGTGCGGGCGACGCCGAGGGCATGCTCGCCCAGGCGCGCCGGGTGCACGCTTGGGGCGACAACATCGCGGTCAAACTGCCCACCACCGCTGCGGGCGTCGAGGTCATTGAGTACTTGGCGGAGGAAGGCATCCCGATCTGCGCCACCATCAACGTCTCCGTGGCCCAGGCGCTGGCCGTGGCCGAGGCATATCAGCGGGGCGCGCGCAAAGCCGTTAAAAGCGGCGTCAACCCGCCTCTGTGCATCGCGGTTCAGCAGGTGGGCCGCCTGGACGACTACCTCAGGGATGTGGCCATGGACATGAAGCTGGGCATCCCGGAGGAGCACATCACGCTGGCGGGGCTCGCCGTCGCCAAGCGCACCTACAAAATCTTCGAGGAAAAGGGCTACGACAGCGTCATCATGCCCGCGGGCCTCCGCGGCGCGTACCACGTGACCGAGATGTCCGGCGGCAAGGTGATCTATACGATCAACACCCGTGTGCAGGACATGATCCTCGAAGCCGACCCGCCGCAGACCCCCGGCATCGACAACCCGGTGGATCCGAAGGCGATTGAAAACCTGATGCGCATTCCCGAATTCGTCCGCGCCTACGAGCCGGACGGCATGAAGCCTCACGAGTTCATCACCTACGGCGTGACCCAGAAACTTCTGTCCCAGTTCAACGAAACCGGTTGGGCGCCGCTTGAAACTTACCTATCCAAGCGCGTATCCGCCCGATGGATATAGTTACCGGTTCAAAACCTTCCCCTCGCGTATTAACATACTTAAAAAGGAGACGCGGATGATGAAGATTGGTTTCATCGGCCTCGGGATCATGGGTAAGCCCATGGCGCGCAACCTGATGAAGGCGGGACACGGGCTGGTCGTGTTTGACGTCCTCAAGGCAAACGTGGACGCGCTGGCCGCGGAGGGCGCCGAAGCGGCAGCCTCCTCCCGGGAGGTCGCCGAAAAGTGCCGGACGATCATCACGATGGTGCCCAACGGCCCCCACGTCAAGGCGGTTGTGCTGGGTGAAAACGGCGTCCTCGAGGGCGCAAAGCCCGGCGCGACCATCATCGATATGAGCTCCATCGCGCCCCAGATCTCCCAGGAGGTTTGCGCGGCCTGCAAGGAGAAGGGCGTCAACATGATCGACGCACCGGTATCCGGCGGCGAGCCCAAGGCCATCGACGGCACGCTTTCCATCATGGTCGGCGGCGACAAGGCGGTCTTTGAGGAATACAAGGAAGTGCTCCTGTCCATGGGCGCCAGCGCCGTCTGGTGCGGCGGCATCGGCGCGGGCAACACCACGAAGCTGGCCAACCAGGTCATCGTAGCGGTCAACATCGCCGCGCTGTCCGAGGCGATGCTGCTGGCCTCGAAGGCCCACGTGGATCCCGAGCTGGTCTTCCAGGCCATCAGGGGCGGCCTCGCGGGCTCGACGGTCATGAACGCCAAGGCGCCGATGATCCTCTCGCGCAACTTCAATCCCGGCTTCAAGATCGACCTGCACATCAAGGACCTCGCCAATGCGCTGGAGACCGGGCACGCGGTGGGCTCTCCGCTGCCGCTGACCGCGGCGGTGATGGAGATGCTCCAGACCCTGCACCACGACGGCTGCGGCCAGGACGACCACAGCGCAATCGCGAAGTACTACGAGAAGGTTTGCGGCTGCGCGATCAGCCGGTAACGCGTCTTCCCCGCACAGGCATCCCCTCGGCTTTTCCCCTTGCGACCGATGCATTTAAAGAGCGATCTTTAAATATTTAAGGAGGAAAGAACATGAAACGATTCCTGACGGCTCTTGTGGCACTGGTACTCCTGATGACCTCGTCCCTGGCACTGGCGGAAGACTACGCCTACATGATCGGCCATTACGGCGGATTCACCGGCGCGGTCGCCACCGCCGGCTCCAACGGCCGCGACGCGATCCTGCTCGCCATCAAGCTCTGGAACGAAAAGGGCGGCGTGCTGGGCGGCAAGATCGGCATCGAACTCTACGACGACGGCTCCACCACCGAGGGTGCCGTCAAGGGCGTCTCCTACCTCCTGGATCAGGTGGGCGTGGACGGCCTGATCGGCTCCCAGCTCTCCGGCAACATCCAGGCCACCGGCGATCTGGTCGAAGCCTATCAGATCCCCGAAGTCGCCACCGGCATGAACCCGGCGTGGCTGCAAAAGGGCTGGACCTACCTGTTCCGCGCCCTGCCCAACTCCGCGGGCGGCGCGGCGCCGCTGGTGGACGCCATGCTGGAGCTGAAGAGCGACAAGGTCGCCTCGCTGGTCTACCAGGATGACGGAAACATTTCCGCCTACACCAAGGTGAAGGAAGAGATCGAAGGACGCGAAGGCATCGAGATCATCGACGAGCAGCAGGCCATGGTCGGCGAGACCGACTGGACCGGCGCGCTGTCCGCGATCGTCAACGCCAAACCCAACGGCGTCATCATCTTCGCGCAGGCCGAGCAGGGCAGCCTCATGGTCAAGCAGATTCGCAACCTGGGCTACACCGGCTACATCTACGGCTGCGAAACCTTCTCCTCCTCCGACATGCGCAGAGTTGCGGGCGAAGCGGCCAACGGCCTCGTGTTCTTCGCGCCCCACAGTGTGCCGGACGCGCCGGAAGAGGGCAACACCGAAGCCGAAATCGCGTTCCTGACCGAGTGGGTCAAGGAGTACGGCACCATGCCGATCTCCGACGTCGCCTACCGCGCCTTTGACGCCACCAACATCCTCCTCACCGCGGTCGAAAAGGCCGGTACCAAGGAAGGCCCCGTCGTGCGCGATACCATCGCGGGCCTTGAGATGGACATCCTCGCCGGCCATGCCAACTTCGCGGCCTATGACAACGGCGAGTGCATGAGCGGCCAGCAGATCTTCGCCACCCACGGCGGCAAGAACATCAGCTGGGCCAAGTTCCTCGAATCCGGCGGCAGCGCCGACACCTACAAGTAATCAGGACTGCATGAGACCGGAGGCGGAGGCGAGCAGTCGCTTCCGCCTCCGGTCGGCGCACCCTTCCTTGCCAATGCGAATGCGTCGCCGCAGGGAATCCGCACCGCGGGGGCCGCGCCCGTTCCCGCTCGAAGAGCAGGCGTATTCTGGCTTGGCAGCAATCAACGCGGCGAAAGGATGGAACCCCCATGCAAATGCTGATTAATGTACTGATCGGCGGATTGGTACTGGGATGCACCTACGGTATGCTGGCGCTGGGATACAGCCTCATCTACCAGGCATCCGGCTACATGAACTTTACGCAGGCGAACCTTTTGATGTTTGGCGCGTTCATCGCATATCAGCTGTACGCGGTATGGCAGGTTCCCTTCATCATCGCCCTGTTCGCTTCCGAAATCGTCATGTTCTTTATCGGCTGGATGATGGAGCGCTTCGTCATCCGCAGGCTGGTGAAAAAAAAGGCCCAGAACGTCTACGTGGTGCTGGCCACCATCTCGCTGTCCACCATCGTTGAGAACGCGGCGATGCTGATCTGGGGCCCCAACATGAAGTACTTCCCCCCACTGTACGCCAACTCCGCGCCGATTGCCATCGGCCCCGCTTCCGTCTCCAAGGAGCAGCTCACCTGCATCGCCGCGGCCCTTCTGGCGATGGTCGTGCTGCACTTCTTCCTCAACAAGACCAAGTTCGGCACCTCCATGCGCGCGGCCGCCCAAAACAAGATGGCCGCCAGCTGCATGGGCATCAACGTAAACACGACCATCGGCATCACTTACGGCATCGCGGCGGCGCTGGCCTGCCTGGGCGGCGTACTGGTGGCGCCCACCATGTACGTCTCCTACCAACTGGGCAACAACCTGGCCGCAAAGAGCTTTGCCGGCGCCGTAATCGGCGGTTACGGCCATATCTACGGGGCGATCATCGGTTCGCTGTTCATCGGCCTGCTCGAAACCTTTGTCGGCGCGTACGTGTCCTCCGTATACAAGGAATTCATCGTGTACGGCGTTATGATACTCTTTATGATCCTGCGCCCGAGGGGCATTTGCAACGCGAATGTCTACAGCGTGTAACGAACGGAGGTATACGGTGAAGACGATTCCTGAAAACAGATTCGGCGGCAAGTGGGGGCGCAGGGCGATGGCGGTCGGCGCGATCGCGCTGGTCACGCTGGTGCTTGTAATGATGGAGAACAACATTCTCCTGTCCAGAAACAAGTACATCTACGTGCTGCTGTGCTACATCGGCATCTACGCCATTTCCACCAGCGGCCTGGACATCCTCTTTGGTTACACCGGTCAGATTTCCTTCGGCCACGCGGGCTTCTTCTGCATCGGCGCATACGGTTCGGTACTCCTGTCCCACGAGGAATGGGGCATCGCGAAGCTGGGGCTGACACCGCTGCCGCCCCTCCTGAGCATCCTCGTGGTGGGCTTTATCTCGGCGTTTATCGGCGCGCTGCTGGCAAAGCCCGCATCGAAGCTGGTGTTCCACTTCCTGTCGCTTCTGACGATCGCGTTCAACCAGATCATGTACCTGATCGTGGCCAACTTCTCGCACCTGACCAACGGCTTTATCGGCATCACCCGCGTTCCGCCGGTGAAGCTTACGCTGTTGGGCACGACGCTGCTTGACTTTACGACCATCAAGTCCAAGTACGCCTACGTGTATCTGGTGATGTTTGTGCTGGTGGTGCTGCTCATCATCAAGCAGAACATCGTCCACTCGAAGCTGGGCCGCTCGCTGATCGCCATCCGCGAAAACCAGACCGCCGCCAACGGCTGCGGCATCAACATCATGAAGGCGAAGACGATGTCCTTTGCGATCTCCGCGTTCTACGTGGGCGTCGCGGGCGCGCTCCTGGCGCACATGATGGGCTTTATCAGCCCGGACACCTTTGTTCAGAACACGTCGGTCATCTTCATTACGATGCTGCTCTTCGGCGGCAGCGGCAATCTGCTCGGCCCAATCCTGGGCGCGCTGGTAATCACCTTCGTTCAGGAGAGCTTCCAGAGCCTTCAGGATTACCGCATGCTGATCTACGGCGTGTTCCTGCTGGTGGTCATCCTCTACCAGCCCACCGGCCTCGCCGGCCTGGGCAAGACGATCGGCGGTCTCTTTGACGGGAAGGGAGGCGTGAGCCGTGGCAATGCTTGAGGTCAAGGACCTGTCCATTGAATTCAGCGGTCTGAAGGCGGTTCAGCACCTGGACTTTTCCGTGGAGAAAAGCGAGATATTCGGCCTGATCGGCCCAAACGGCGCGGGAAAGACGACGGTCTTCAACATGGTCAGCGGCTATTTCAAGCCGACGGGCGGCGAAATCTACTTGAACGGCCAGCGCATCGACGGCCGGTACATGTTCGAGACCAACAAACTCGGCATCGCGCGAACCTATCAGAACATCAACCTGTTCAACACGATTTCCGTGATGGACAACCTGCTCATCGGGCAGCACTGCCGGATCCCCTACGGCGCCCTGGACTCCTTCTTCCATACGAAGAAGTACCGGGATTTCGAAGCGGCCACCCGTCGAAAGGCGCGGGAGACCCTGGCTTTCGTGGGCATTCCAGAGCGCGAGAACGACGAGGCCCGCTCGCTGTCCTACGGCGAGCAGCGGCTCTTGGAGATCGCCCGGGCGCTGGTCAGCGATCCCTGCCTTTTGCTCCTGGACGAGCCCGCCGCCGGCATGAACCCCACCGAAAAGGCCAGGCTGGCCAAGCTGGTGCTGGCGATCCGCGAGAAGGGCATTTCGGTCCTGTGCGTTGAGCATGACATGAAGTTTGTGATGGGCATCACCGACAGAATATGCGTGCTCAACTACGGCAAGCGCATCGCGCTGGGCACGCCGGAGGAAGTGCAGAAGTGCCCCGAGGTCATCGAAGCGTATCTTGGTGGAGGTGATTAACCGATGGAGCCGATCCTCTGCGTAAAAGATCTCAACTACCACTACGGCAAAATCCACGCGCTGAACGGCGTCTCCTTCGACGTATACGAAGGGGAGATCGTGTCGCTGATCGGTTCCAACGGCGCGGGCAAGACGACGCTGCTTCGAACCATTTCCGGCCTCCTCGGGAAGAACTCCGGCGGCACGATCACCTTTGAGGGCAAGCGCATCGACGGCATGGCGCCCCACAGAATCACCGCCCTCAAGCTGGAGCAGGTGCTGGAGACCCGCATGGTGTTCCCGCTTCTGAGCGTCCGGGAAAATCTGATGATGGGCGCTTACCTCATCAAGGACAAAAAGCAGATCGAACTGAATCTGCAGTACTGCTTCGACCTGTTCCCGCGGCTCCTCGAGCGCGAAAAGCAGCACGCCGGCACCCTCTCCGGCGGCGAACAGCAGATGGTGGCCGTGGCCCGCGCGCTGATGGGCAACCCCAGGCTTCTGATGCTGGACGAGCCCTCCATGGGCCTCGCGCCGCTGGTCGTGCAGGACATCTTTAACACCATCTCCAAGATCAACCGGGACGGGGTGACGATCCTCTTGGTCGAGCAGAACGCCAACGCGGCGCTCAAGATCGCGAATCGCGCCTACGTGCAGGAACTGGGCGCCATCGTAAAATCCGGCCTTGCCGAGGAGATCGCAAACGACGACATCGTCCGGAAGACCTACCTGGGCATATCGTAAGCGCTTTTTCGCATCGAAGAACCGCCCCTTTCGATACGAAAGGAAGGGCCCTTCGTGCGCCTGATGAGATCCTCACGGATTTCCGGGCGGCGCACTGACCAAAGGTAGGGATAATGCCGCCAGTGTATTCCGCTGGCGGCATTATCCCAGAGATAAGGTCCAATAAGTTCGCAAATTGGGAAACAGCGGGTTCCAAAGGTTGAACAAGAAGGCATGCGTCCACATCGATCAGCGTCTGGATGTGGCCGGTTGCCCTTCGCTGCACATTCATTCTCCCTCATAGATTTTGCGCAGCCGTGCGATCGCCTTGGACTGCAAATAGCGCACGTTTGCGTCGGAAAGGTTCATGCGGGCGGCCACTTCCTTTGAGGGCAAGCCGCTGTAAAACCGAAGCAGCAGGATGTCTCGCTCTCGCTCGGGCAGACGCAGGAGCACCGCCGCCAGTTGGTCGGCCTCGGCCTCAAAAATCAGCGCGTCCTCCGGCAGCGGGCGGGTATCCCGGATCGCCTCCCAATTGTCAAAGCGCGCATCCACGTGGGCGCAACTCGACCGGCGCAGCATGTCGCGCACCACGTTCCGCGTAATGGCGTATAGCCACGTGCTATGCGAACCGCGCGCCGGGTCATACGCGTCCCAGTTTTTGTGCGCATTGAGAAACACCTGAGAAACGGCGTCTTCGGCATCCTGCTCATTCCTCAAGTGGTGTCGCGCGTAGGCGCGTACCTTACCGCGATATTCAAGATACAGCGCCTCCACGCCCGGCAGATGGACCGGCTCAGCGTTCATCGTCCTTTTCCTGCGGGGCGTTCCATGCGCCATCCCCCGCCGCAAACAACGCATCGAGGTCGTCGTCTGCAAGCGTCCGCACCCCGGCGGGATGGCGCGCCTCGGCTTCCGCCGCCAACCGCGCGAGGCGCCCATCGCCGCGAAAGCGCAAGAAGTCCATCAGGCGCTCGATCTTGTGTTCGTTCATATGGTCAGACATACTGCTTACATTCATCGCAGTAGTGCTTTTTCCCAGACTCATCGGCCATCAGCATAGGCGCGGCAGTCCCACCGCAGAGAGGGCATTTCTTTGCCCTGAACATCCTGCTGGGGTCCGAAAACCAGCCGCCAGTCGCCGCGTCCAGTTCGCCGTCGTTCGCCTGTCGTACGTTTTGCACGTTCGTCTCGTTCTGCTCGTTACTCATCTCCTGCACTCCTTTCATATTGTCGCGTCACTTCAAAAATCCTTTCCGCAGTGCTCGCAGTGGAATTCCGCCGGAGCAGGGCGGCTGGCCCCCGGCGCCCAGATCACCGGGGCCATGCACTCGTGCCCGCAGGCAGGGCAGCGCTTTGCCCAGAAGTCGCCCGCGCCGCCGGCTACCGCATCCAGTTCATCGTTGTTCAGCGCTTGCTCGTTCTGTGCGTTCTGCCTGTTCTGCTCATCATTCATTTCCGACACCCCTTTCATCATTTGAACCCAAACTACGTCAGTGCAGGCTGCCTAGCGAATCATTGTACGTGTACATGCGAACAACAGGATTCATGCATGGACCGCAATAGAAGCGCATCCTGAGCGAGACTTCTCCCACAATCATGTCGATGACATCCAGCTCGAGCAGGCGCCCCTCGCACTCATGACCGCAGCTGCTGCATCTTAATCGAAGGCTCGCAGCCTTCGCCCTCGCACGCTCTTTAAGCGCTTTAAGATCCATTATACCCGCGGCACCCCCAGTCACCTCGTTCAGTTCGCCGTCCTGAAGGTTCAACGGTTGGTTTTTATCCGCCATGTGTATACCGCCTTTCTCCCATTGGGTTTCTTATTCGCTTTCCAGGTAAGCGCTGATTAAAGCACGCGTGCGGTGGGTTTGATCGGCGGTTACCTAGTATTCGTGATGCTCCATTGGGTACTTCCACCCGCAATAATCGCAGCGGTAGTATCCGTCATAGCGGGCCGTCATAACGAGCGACGCCCACTCCTCGCGCTTGCAGACGGGGCAGTCCTTCCTTTTGTACTTCCGAAAGCCGTCATCGTTGCCGCCGGACACCGCGTCCAAGTCACCGTCGTTCAGCACTTTCTCGTTCCGTTCCTTCTGCTCGCTACTCATGTGCTACACTCCTCCATCTCAATCGGCGTAGATGTATATAAAGCCGCAATCGTTGCACACGATTTTGCGATTCCACGAATCCTCCTTGCTTCTGACTACATTCGTTGATTTGCAGACTCTGCAACAGTTTTCGGGTGCAGGCGGGCGAGCCCTGCCCCCCGTAACGGAATCCAACCGTTCCTCGGTCATCGGCGCCTCATTTGCTTCCCCTTTGATATCGTTCGGTAGGTTGTCGTTCTTTGTCATGTGAATGCCACCTTTCTCAAGTTGGGCTGGCGCCCCCCCTAAGGCCCAATTGCCTTGGGTGTATGCGACTTGTCGAAATCCCACCCACAGTGCTGGCAGTGGAATTTTATCTCAAGGACTTCGCCTCGCCGGATTACCGGAGTTCGGCAGTTGCGCTTGCAGTTGGAACATTTCATGATGGCGGTATCTCCATTGTCCAGAAACCGAAAACCGCCGGTCACCTCGTTCAGTTCGTTGTCGTTCAACGCGTGTACGTTTTTCTCGTCACTCATGTCCTATACTCCTTTGCATTGTCGTATGGTCAAACACACCGCTTGTTCGGGTCGTTCCATGGTTCCGCGAAGCCCCCGGTCGCCCTGTCCAGTTCGCCGTGCTTAAGGTTCAACGGTTAATTGTTCTCCGTCATGTGAATGCCCCCTTTCTCAAATTGGGTTACTCTACCTGTTGATATGCCGCCCAAACGCGTTTGTTAGGCGGCATGGAAGAATATTTCAATACGTCGTGGTGTGCCCCACGTAGGCCGTGTCGTCCAAGCGTTGGCGTGCGACCAGCGCGGCGAAGGAGCCGTTCTTTGCGATCAGCTCGTCGTAGTTACCGTCCTCCACGATGCGGCCCTTTTCCAGCACGATCACGCGGTCGCACTGGCGTATTGTAGACAGCCGGTGGGCGATTACGATGCGGGTGGCCTTCATCGCGTCCAGCGATTGGGACACCTTTTTCTGAGTGATGTTGTCAAGCGCCGAGGTGGCCTCGTCGAACATCAACACCTTCGGCCCCGGCGCGACGGCGCGCGCGATCATCAGCCGTTGGCGCTGCCCGCCTGAAATGCCGCCCGAACCTTCCGAGATCATCGTGTGCATGCCCATCGGCATATCGCGGATGTCATCGGCGATGCCGGCCAGCTCCGCCGCGGCCCATGCCTCCTTTTGCGTGAGCCAAGGCGCGGACACGGTGATGTTGCTGAAGACGTCCCCCTGGAACAGCTTGCCGCCCTGCATCACCACGCCGATGTGGCGGCGCAGCGAACGCAGGTCGATGGTCGAGATGTCCTTGCCATCGTAGTACACCGCGCCCTTTTGAGGCTTCTCGAAGCCCAGCAGCAGCCTGAGCAGCGTGGACTTGCCGCACCCGGTCGCACCGACGATGGCTACGTACTGGCCCGGCTTTATTTTTAAGGAAATGTTGTCCAAGACCAGCGGCATTTCCTCGGCGTAGCGGAACGAGACGTTGTTCACCTCGATGCCGCCCGACAGACGGGTGATTACCCGCTTGCCCTCGGACACCTCCGGCTCGGCGTTCAGGATCGGTTCGACCATCTTAAGCGTTGGACGGATATTTGCCAGCGTCAGCGTGATGCCTGCCAGCGACATGAACGCCCCGGACACCATGCCATAGGACACGTTGAACGCCATGTAGCCAGCCACGCCCACCCCGGAAGTGACCGCGTAGAAGTAGATCGCGATGGTGCCCAGCATGGTCACCGCCGATGAGATCAGCGCCAGCAGCTCAAGATACAAGGGCGGCGCGTACCGCATCTCCGCCGCCTGGCTGTACACCCCCGACCACTTGGCAAACGCGCGCCGCTCCGCCCCGGCCAGCTTGATCTTCTGCACACCGGAAAACAACGCAAACACCAAGCCCGAAAGTTTGGCCCCCACCCGCATCGATCGCTCGGAGCGCTCGGTCTGAAGCAGCGTCGTGACCAGCGAGATCGCAGCCGTCGCCAACACGATTGCGAGCGCGGGCGCGACCAACCCCGGTGCGTAGCCGCCGATCTGCCCGATGTACGCAAGGGAAAAAAGGCTGGTCAGCCCGGTGGACAAGATCGTGTTCGCCAACATGCCGCATAGACTATTGATGCTCTGCGCGCGGCTTGACATTTCGCCCGAGCTGTATTCCTTAAAGAATGCCGCCGGGAGCGACAGCACCCGCATCATCGAAGCCGCTTGTACCGCGATGTTCATCTTGGTCTGCACGCGGCCTAAGATCAGCGAACGGGTAATGCCGATTAAGAGTGTGGAGACCGTCACCCCGATCATCAGCGCCGCCAGCGGAATCAATAGGCTTCCATCTCCGCCAGGGATGACCGCGCCGAACAACAGGTTGTTGACATACGGCGAGAGCATGCCGATCAGCATGGCTGCCAGCGCCGCCAGCGAGATGAGGATGAGATCGGAAGCCGAAAGCGTCTGGGCGATATAGATCAGCAGGTCGCGGATGCCGATCTTGCGCAAGGGCAATGGCTTATAAAAGCAAACCGCCGCCTCATCCAGATTTCCAGCAGTCTCGCGGGTTACCCTCACCTGCCTGCCCGAGCCGTAGTCGTAGTACGCGTACCCTGCGAGGCCGTTTGGCAGGATGGCCACCGGCGAACCTTCCTTCGTTCGCCCCAGCAGCGGCCCAACGGCATCCTTGTAAAACCCCTCGGTCAGCTTGACCAATCGGCGCATGATGCCGGACGGGCGCATCAGAAACTCGAGCTGCTCGTCTGGGTTGGTCAGGCTGTCTGGGAGTTCCACCGGCTTCACGCGGTAATACTTCAATATCTCGCCGATGGCGCTGGCGGCGCGGGTGCGCTCGTCCATCCGCGCTTCGGCGGTGCGCCTGCCCATGATCGCCCCGGATAGCGCGGCGAGCGATTGGGCAAAGCCGTCCTCGTCGTTCCGGATACGGTCCTTGATTTGTTCATCAAACCAGCCCATGACGCGCCCCCTTATGGGGCCTAAGCAAAACGAGTTTTGTCTAGGCCCGACTCCTTGGCTCCCTCTGAGGAGGGAGGCAAAGTGCAATCTATCAGCCGGCTTTCAGCTTATTACAACGGCCCATCATTCGTTGCTGACCAAGTTGGTGTAGACGCCATTGAGCGCATACAACGCGTCATGCGTGCCGCGCTCGACCACCTTGCCCTTGTCCATGACGATGATCTCGTCGCAGTCACGGATGGCCGACAGCCGGTGCGCAACCACGACGCAGGTAATGCCGCGATCTCGGATCGACTTAATTACATCGAACTCGGTCTTGGCGTCCAGCGCAGAAGTCGCCTCATCCATGATGATGATCGTCGGATCCTGCGCCAGCACCCGCGCGATCTCCATGCGCTGGCGCTGTCCGCCCGAGAAGTCCTTGCCGTTTTCCATGATCTTGTACTGGTAGCCGCCGTCGCGGCCCATGATAACCTCGTGCAGACTGGCATCGCGCGCGGCCAGAATCATCTCAAAATCCTCTATGGAAGAATCCCACATCTTGATGTTTGCGGCGATCGTGTCCTCGAATAGGATGATATCTTGATCGACCACCCCCAGCGAGCCGGTGAGCACCTCGCGCGGAATCTCCCCGATGGATTTCCCATCGAACTTGATTGCCCCGCGCCAAGGCCGGTATAGCCCGGAGATCAGCTTCGCCAGCGTCGATTTTCCACAGCCCGACGGCCCTACAAACGCCACGCGGCTGCCCGGCTTTAAGGTGAGATCAAAGTCCTCGATCAGCGCCTCTCCCAAGGGTGAGTAGCCGAAGGTCACCTTCTCCATTGTCAGCGCCCCGGAAAGCTTGAAAAAGTCCTGCTTCAGCAGTTCCTCGGCGGGTGTGTAGTGAACATCCGCCGGGTATTCCATCACGTCCTCGATACGCTCCATGCCTGTGCGCATTTCGAGGATGCTCTGATTCAAGTTGAGGAAGCTCTGCGCCGGGGCCATAAATGATGAAAGAAAGCCCTGAAAGGCCAGCAGCATGCCCACGGTGAACTCGCCGTTCATGATCAGCATCGTGCCCAGCATCAGGATGGCGAGATTGGTCAACTGACCGACCAGTCCCGGAATGCTGCCCCAATACTGCGTCAGCTTCATAGCCTCAACGCCCTGCGCGTTGACCGACGCCTGATACCCCGCCCAGCGCTCGAAATAGCCGTTTTCCGCGCCGCTGGCCTTGATCGTCTCGATCATCTCCACGCCAGCCACCGTCGTCCCGGCTAACTTGCCGCTATCGCGCATCGTCACGCGGGTCAGGTTGACGCGCTTTTGGGCGACATAGCGCCCCGCCAGCAGATTGATCGCCAGCGACGCGATACCCACCAGCGTCAACATTGCGCTGTACCGAAGCATCACGGTCAGGTAGAACACCAGCATCACGAAATCAAGCAAGAGCGGCGCGATCCGTGCGACGAGGGAAGAAGCCACCGCCTCGTTCTCGCCCTGCCGCATGCTGATGTCCCCGGCCATACGCTGCGAGAAGAATTCCATGGGCAGGCGCAGTACATGCCACATGAAGTTGGCGTTGGCGGTGACCGCCAGCTTCCCTTCGATTTTCAGCGCGTGGTGCGTTCGTATAAAGTCCGTAATCAACGTAAGCGCCGAGAACGCCGTCAGCGCGATCAGAAACGGCATCAGCCAATCGGGGTTCTGCCTTGTCAGCAGCCGATCCATGAACACGCGGGAGAACACCGTGGAAGCGACGCCGGTCAGCGCGCCGATGACGCTTACGGAAATGGCGAACGCCAGCGCCACTCCCGCCCCGCGCAACCGTTTTTGAACGAAACTCATCACGCTCTTCGGCTTGCCGCCCGGCTGGAACGCGGCGGTCGGCGTAAACATCAGCACCACGCCGGTGAAGGCCTCATCGAACTGCTTCAGCGGCACCTCCACCGTGCCGCGCGCCGGGTCGTTGAGTACCGCCTTCCCGCGCTTGAAGCCGTTCAGCACCACGAAGTGGTTGAAGTTCCAGTGGATGATGCAGGGGAACGTACCCTGCGCGGCCAATTGCTCCGGCTCCATGCGGTAGCCATTGGCATTCAGCCCGTAGCTGCGCGCGGCCAGCAGCACGTTCTTGGCGCTGGAGCCGTCGCGCGACACGCCGCAGTCGCCGCGCACCTTTTCCAACGGCAGCCACTTCTTATGATAAGCCAGCACCATCGCAAGGCAGGCCGCACCGCATTCCTGCGCTTCCATCTGCATCACGACCGGCACCTTGACGTAACTTTTGCTCATCGCGCCACCCTAGTTGGTCAGAAAGTCCAGCGGCCGCACCGAGTCCACCGTCACCGCTACCGGCACCACGCCGTCGGGCAGGCCGGGGACGTCGGCGGTCACCGGGATGCTCCAGTCGGTGAGATGCAGCATTTCAGCCAGATAGTCGCTTTGGAGCGCCACCCTGACTTCGGCCCCGGACAGCGGCATCTTTGCCACCGACTTGACCATGCCCGCCACGCCGCCCGCTTTTACAGGCATTCCTTCGCGCACCTTCGCCGCCTGCTCGACGGGCAGGTAGATCGTCGCCTCGCCGTCCTTCACCACCCCCGATGCCGGAATGGTGGTGGGCAGCGCGCTGAACATTCCCCACACGAACGCCGCCGCCAGCAGCACACCGACCGCCCCTAGCGCCACCCACAAGCTCGGCCCGGCCACGCGGATATAGTCGTCCAGCTGCTCAGGCCCGGTCACCCGGTCCAAGCTTCTCTTGCGAAATATCTTCTCGCTCATGCGGACTACTCCCTTCGTAGGGGCCGATGTGGGCATCGGCCCCTACGGACGTATCTCGTCCTTATACCTCTTGATCGCCTTAGCCGCCGCAGGCACGATCTTCGAGAGATCAAAGAATCGGCATCACGAGAACCTGGTACCGTGTTATGCCAAAACCGTCGGGCAAGCCCGGCGCGCAAAGGCAGGCGCATACCTACGGCTTTCAGCGTCCCGGTTCTATTCCATCACCAAAATATTGTATGGTAACAAATGGGGGGTAGCTACCGGAATCGTGCTTGATTTCCGGCATTTTCTGCTGCATTTTCTAGGTAAGCGCTGATTAAAGCACGCGTGCGGTGGCGCGCTGAATTTTCGTCAGATTGCGCTTGCAAAATTTGAAGGCGTAGCGGCGCTACGTCGAGGATTTTGCAGGCGCAAGATGGCGCAAAGGCAGCCGCCTCCGCGCGTGGGATTTGATCGGCGGTTACCTAGAATCGAGTATTTTCGGCACGGTATTGAGACGGGGTCAGGCCCGTTTTCCGCTTGAAGACCTTTGCGTAATTTCCGTTATAATCTGCGCCGCATTCGGCAAAAGCCTGGGCGACGGACAGATTGTCATCGCACAGCTTTTCTTTGATCTTCTCGATCTTAACGCGCTGATAGAAGGTAAAAGGCGTCATTCCGGTATGTCTTTTGAATAGGCGGGCATAGTGGTATCTGCTCATATGAACGATATCCGCCAGTTTGTCCGCGTCAAATTCCTCCTTCCAATGGTCCTCGATATACTCTTTGCCCTTCATGATTTCGTCTCTTCCCTGATAATGCCGGGACGTCATAAAAACCGTCACGATATATTGCAATCGGTTCCCATCATCGCAGATCGGAAACGCGGTCATGTTGTGATATATACTGCCGGAAACCAATTCCCTGCTGTGGCCCAATCGTTCGACGATTTCCTGATATGGGACCTTCACGTCATACGCGTGAACCACCTCGCCCCGGTAGGCCTTGGCGACGAAGTCTTTCACGCCCCATTCCTCCAGCACGGGATCTTGCGCGACATTTTGCTTCTTATACAATTTTTCAGGGTTTGATATTCTGGCAAACTCCAAAAAAGCGTCATTCGCCAAGAGCATCGTCCCATCCGCCGCGCATATGTGCATCGGATAGGGAAACCGCTTCACGATCTCCGCAAACAAGTCCTTGTTTTCATACAGCGACTGGAAAGGCCATTCGTTTTGCTCCGTTATGCCTTCTTCCTGTACAGGGGCTATCTTCCGCCTTCCGTCAGCCGGCTTTACGGCATTCTTGGGAATGAGCCACATATTGCCCTTTTTCACTGCGCCATCGATCCTGCCCTCGGTGCAGTAAAGCGTCACCATCCTGATCCCAAGCCCCCATTGATCTCCGGCTTCCCTGACCGTCATATACTCCATGGCCCGCACCACCTTTATAC
Source organism: Anaerozeibacter quisquiliarum (assembly GCF_051162045.1). NCBI lineage: Bacteria > Bacillati > Bacillota > Clostridia > Eubacteriales > Anaerozeibacteraceae > Anaerozeibacter > Anaerozeibacter quisquiliarum. Next base: position 70,071 of record NZ_JBISDI010000003.1, on the reverse strand, counting down.
ATACACTTCATCAGTATACTGCGAGCTATGGTATGTTGCAAGAACCGGCAACATCATCGTTTGGTTTGCGTAAGTGATCGGACGCCAGCCGCGTTGGCATACAGAATCCCGGCGGCGGACGGCATCGCCTACAGGCCTCAATGATATTGGCGTGATTATTTCCTGCAGCACCGAGGCGGAAGGGGTAACAAGCAGTCCGGTCGTACGCAATGGCGCACTCGCGATCAACCCAATCCCATGGACGTTAACTGAGGCGGAAGTGCCCAGGGAGGATAATGCGGGTTCCATCAGGCCGATCACCATAGCTTTGTCTGACTTAACACTTGGGAAAGACCTCGCTTCTGCTCAAGTCAATACCACCAGAGGGGTGGTTGTCTGGAAATCAGTTGATGTCAGCAAGGTCAACAAGAACAGGGCGCGCGGTGTGGAGGTGAAGATCATCTCGAGGCTGCTCGGCCACGCCAACGTGGAGATCGCCTGCAACCGGTACATTCATTTCTTCGGGGGCGATATCGGCGACACGCTTCGGCAGGCAGTTGGGGCGTAAACAAGGAGCACAAGGCGGGCGGCTCTGCCGGGAACGGCAGAGATGTCCGCCCTTTCTATGCCCATTCTGCCATCAAAATGGCCGTAGAGGGTCAATTCCGATATTGATAATAACGACGAATTGGGTGCCGGGATCAGGCCTTTGTGCAGACGCGCCACCGACTGCAGGGTTACCAGTCACTTGGTTCATTGTTCCCGCTTGCCCGAGCGCGTGCTTCTCAAAGCCATCTCATAGGATTACCTTCCCGGGGTTGAGGATGCCCTTGGGGTCGAAGGCGGTTTTTATGCTGCGCATCAGGGCCATTTGGCGTTCTCCTACGCTTTGGCGGAGGTAGTCTCGTTTGGCGTGGCCGATGCCGTGCTCGCCGGAGACTTGACCGCCGAGGTGGGCAGCGCGGGCATAGAGGCGGTCCATGACCTCCTTGACCGTTGATTCCCAGCGTTGCTGCGGCATGTCGTCCTTGCAGACGTAGATGTGCAGGTTGCCGTCCCCGGCGTGGCCGAAGCTGCGAATGCGCACGGCGTACTGCGCTGACAGTTCTTTCGTGTAGGCGACGAACGACGCGACGCGGTTGATGCCTACGACGACGTCGCATTCGTCCATGACCGGGGTTGAGGCGCTGATGGCCTCGAGGAAGGCGCCTCGGGCGGTCCAGATCCTGTCTTGCCGGTCTTGGGTGTCTGAGATGAACACGTCTTGCGCGCCCGCACCCAAGCAGATCTCGGCGGCGTCCTCGACCATTTTTTTGATTTCCACGTCGGAATTGGCGTGGTAGGAGACGATCAGGTAGGCGCCGGACGACGTGTGGGGGAAGCCCTTGCCCAGGTACTTTTCGGCCTCGTCCAAGACCTCGCGCTCAGCGTATTCCAGCGTTACGGGGATAGCGGGGATGTGGAGGAGCTGCTTGACGCAAGGCATGCAGTCGCCGATGTCGTCAAAGGGCACCAGCAGCGACACGAAGCGCTTGGGCATTGGGATCACCTTGAGCGTCAGTCGGGTGACGATGCCCAGCGTGCCTTCGCTGCCCGCCATCAATTGAAGCAGGCTGTAACCGCTGCTGCTCTTGACGGTATCGCCGCCGAGCTCGAGCACTTCGCCGTCTGAAAGCACCACCTCGAGCCCCTTGATGTAGTCCCGGGTCACGCCGTAGCGCACCGCCCGCATGCCCCCGGCGTTGGTCATCAAATTGCCCCCGATCGTGGCGCTCTTCTCGCCCGGATCGGGGGGATAGAATAAGCCCTGCTTCTCCAGGTGCTCGGCCAACTGCATCAAGAGCACCCCGGGCTCGACGGTAACGCTGAGCGTGTCGGCGTCCACACTAAGGATTCGGTTCATGCGGGAAAACACCAGCAGGATGCCGCCCAATACCGGCACGCATGCGCCGCACAGCCCGGTTCCGCTGCCCCGGGGCGTCACCGGCAGGCCCTGGGCGTTGGCGTAGCGCAGGATGTCCGCAACCTCCCGCATGGACACGACCTCCACAGCCACCTCCGGCGCGTGAACGCCGTAGAGCGGCATCTCATCGCGGCAATAGTCGCTGTGGATGTTCTCGCCGGTCAATACCCGGTCTTTTGCGGTCACCCCGATCAGGAAATCCACGTCTTCCGTGGTCAATTTGCGAAATGTCATGATATATCCCTCATTCGCGCCGACTTGATTTGGGCGATCAGCCTGGGCACAATCTCATACAGGTCGCCCACGGCAGCGTAGCCCGCCAGGCGCATGATCGGCGCGCCCGCGTCTTTGTTGATGGCGAAGATGGTCTGCGCGCCCTTGATGCCGGCGGTGAACTGCACCGCGCCCGACACGCCGCAGGTGATGATCAGCTTAGGGCGCACCGAGCGCCCGGACAGGCCGATCTGCCGGGTATAGTCGGCCATGCCGTTTTCCACCAGCGGACGCGTGCAGGCCAGGCTCCCGCCCAGGAGCCGCGCCAGCTCCGTCAGCATGGCGATGTCCTTCGCCTTTTGAATGCCGCGGCCCGCCACGACAAGGCAGTCGGCGTGCTCGATGCCGGGCGCGACCGACCTTGGCCTGATTCCGGATAACGCAATGTTTGAAACCAGAAAGGCCGCCTCAATCGGCACCCGTTCAATCACGCCACCGGTAAATTGCGGCTCGGCGGCCTGCATGACCCGGTACCGGACTGTGGCGAATTGGGGCCGCGTGTGCTTGGTCACGATCTGCGCCATGATGTTGCCGCCAAACGCGGGGCGGGTCTGCACAAGCTCGCAGTCCTCGCGCATGTCAAGGCCGGTGCAATCGGCGGTGAGGCCCGTCTTGAGGCGGGCAGCCACGCGCGGCGCCAGGCTGCGCCCCACGTTGGTAGCCCCAACCAGCACCGCCGCGGGCATGACGCGCCGCGCGCAGTCCTCGAACACATTGGCGTAGGTGTCGGCGCGGAAGTAGCGAAGCGCCTCGTCTTCGTAGACAAGCACGCGGTCGACCCCATGGCCGACCAGCGCCTGGGCCGACCTCTCCATGCCGCATCCGACCAACAGGCAAGACACCTGCCCGCCCGCAGTTTCGACCAAGTGGCGCGCCTTGCCGATCAACTCGTAGACGACCGGCGCGATGTTGCCCTGGCTGTGCTCGGCGTACACCAGCACGCCCTTTGACGCCCCGATGTCCGCCCCCTGGTGGGCCGACGCCAATTCCAGGCTGAGCGCCTGCCTCGGGCACGCCTTCAGGCACAATTTGCACAGCCGGCAAGCCGCCGATATGTGCGCTCGATTGTTTCGGATCTCTATCGCCCCGAAGGGGCAGGCCGCGGCGCACCGGCCGCAGCCGTCACATGCATGGTCGTTTACTCGGATCATAAGACTGCTCCCGTCACGTTATTCCCGCACCAGCAATTTGAGCTCGACCAGCTTGTCGTAGAGCCGCGCCGCCACCGCTTCGCCACTTCCCGTGAACATTTCCGGCGGCGGGCCCATCTCCGGCGGAAAAATCCGCTCCACCTGGGTGGGTGAGCCGTTGAGCCCATAGTGGGCGGGATCGGTATCCACGAGATCGGCAAGCCCCAGCCGCGCAATCGGACGATCCCGCGTCTTCACCATCAGCCGGTAGGAAGGCAGGCGCGGCCGAAAGATCCCCTTTTCCACCGTAATCAAGCAAGGGTAACCCATTTCGGCATCGGCCGTCAGGTTGAGCATGTCCTGCTCGACGACGATGCGCCGCTCATTCACATTCAGAATGCGGCGCACCCAGCTTACGTGGGGCATCCCCAACTGCTCGGCCAGCGCGGGCCCCACCTGTGCGGTGTCGCCGTCGGTGGTCTGGCGGCCGCAGATGATGATGTCGAACGGGCCCTTCGCGCGTATGGCCTGAGACAGCGCGTAGCTGGTGGCCAGCACATCCGACCCGGCCAGCGCGCGGTCGGTCAACAGAATCGCTTCATCGACGCCCATGGCGTAGGCTTCGCGCAAGATGGCCTCGCTATCAGGCGTGCCCATGGTCAACGCCGTGATGGTGCTGCCCGCCACCGCCGCGCGAATGTTAAGCGCGGTTTCGATGGCGTATTCGTCGTAAGGGTTCAGTTTGCCTTCCAGCCCGGCGCGCATGATGACGCCGGTTTTCGGGTCAATCTCCACCTTGTCGGTGCTGGGCACCTGTTTGATGCAAACCAGGATTCGCATTTGCGCATTCCTCATTTAGTCCACGCCCTCACCGGCCATTTCGGCAAGCCAGCGCTCGCACAGCATCAGCGAGCGCGGCAGGTGGAAAAATCCCTTCCATTTCCCGCCTTTGAGCGTAAACGCGGGCGAGCCGTCCCGCTCCAGATAGCCGTACCATTCGCCGCCGCCCGCGCGGTCGGAGAAGTGGTCAAAGCTATATGCGCACAGCCGCTCGAACCAGGCTTCATGGGCGGCGCTGCCCGTCAATTTATGGGCCAGCAGCATGGCGTTGATGGCCTCTACATGAACCCACCAGATCTTCATATTGCCCTCGATCTTGTCGAGCGGGTACCCCTTGTAGTCCCGGTAATAGAAGATGCCGCCGTGCTTCTCATCCCACCCGTTTTCGACACTCCAAAGCATCATCTCGGCGCAATCCTCGACCATCGCCTGATCGCCCCGGGCATGGGCCACGTCCATAATCAGCCACAGGATCTCCAGCGCGTGGCCGGGGTTGAGCAGCCGCCCCTCCATGACGTCGAGCAGGTGCCCGCCATCCTCCAGCACCCGCTCAAAGACCAGCTTGCGCTCCCGGTCAACATGGCGGGCGAAGAAGGTGCGGAGCGTTTCCTGCACCACGGGTTCGACGACATCGTCGGGCAGATAGCCCATCAGTTCTCGCGCCATCGTCATCTGGATCATGGGGAAGCTCATGGCGCACAAACTGCGCGCGCCGGGCATCTGCTTGTTCCACTGGCCCTTGGGGTTGTGCTGGCGCTGCTGAATGCGCCGGTAGAGCCGAAGCGCCTCGTCCTTGGCCCAAGCCTCGCCGGACACCCGGGCGTACTGCGCGTAGGCGGTACACAAAAAGCAATCGGCGTAGATGTTGTAAGGCGCGATCAGTGGGTTGCCCTGGTTATCCAAGGAGAAGTAGGTATCCCCGCCCGGCGCTTTCGCGTGAGCGCGCATAAATTCGGCGCCATGGCGCGCGGCCTCCAGCCATTCGGGCCGGGTGCCATACACCTGACAGAGCTTCGAGAACATCCAGATTTCGCGCGCCTGCATCCACGAGAATTTGTCGGTGTCAAACACGGTTCCATCCCGTTCCAGGCAGCTATGATACCCGCCGTTTTCCCGGTCTATCGAGTGATTGAGCCAGAATGGGATCACCGATCTGAACAGCTCATCTCGAAATTGCTTGTGATACGCCTCAATCTTCTGTCGTTGCATCTTGGTGTCCTCCTATTTGATCGCGCCCGCGGTCATGCCCTTGATGAAGTACTTGCTCATGGATAGGTACAGGATCATCACCGGGACGATTGCGATGGCCAGCCCGGTAAACAGCATATCCCACGCGGTGGCATACTGCCCCATGAAACTGGTCAGGCCCAGCGGCAACGTCTTGAACTTGTCGCTTTTGATGAAGACCAGCGGGAAGAAAAAGTCGTTCCAGATCGGCACCGCGTTGTAGATGGTGACCAGCGCCACCGACGGCATGATGACGGGCATGACGATGCGCCGGTAGATCCTGAGCTCGCCGCAACCGTCGATCGTGGCGGCTTCGCTTAATGAACTCGGGATCGTGCGCATCGATCCCGCCAGGATGAACACCGTGCTGGGCAGGCCCATGGCGATGAAGATGCAGATGACGCCGATGGGCTTGTCGTACATGCCGAGCGCCTTGACGATCTGAAACAGCGGGATGACCGCCGCCTTGAGCGGCAGCATGATCCCACTGAGAAACAGCATGTACACCAGGATGTTGCCCCGGAACCGGAAGCGCGAAATGCCGTAGGCCGCCAAGGACCCGAACAGCAGCACCATGGCCATGGCGGAACATGTGATCCAGAGGCTATTGTAGAAATATCGGCCGAACCCCCGATCGACCCATACTTTGACGTAGTTGCCAAACTCAAATTCCGTGGGCAGGTCAAACGGGTGCATCAGGATGTCCTTGGAACGCTTGAACGAGCTCATGAGCATATTGAACAGCGGGTACAGAATCAGCAGCACGTATCCAATCAGCAAAATCTGCACCAGGATGATCACGGTCCTTTTGAGGGCACCGGCCCCTTTAAAACGCATCGTCATCATCTACACCTGCACCTCCTTGGAACGCGTGACCCAGATGGACAAAAGCGATATGAAGAAGGTGACGACATAGATGATGACCGCGATCGCCGAACCCATGCCAATTTGCGGCGCGCCCGAGTCGACCGAGCCAAAGGCGGTCCGGTAGAACAGGGTGCTGATGGTGTCCGTCGCGTAATTGGGCGGACCATCCAGGCCCGCCATGGTGTAGACCTGCTCAAACACGTTGAGGCTCCCGATGATCGTCAGCACCGTAATGACCGTGATCGAGGGGATGATCAGCGGAAAGATCACCTTCCAGAACGTGCGCCATTCCCCGGCACCGTCAAGCGTGCTGGCCTCGATCAATTCTTCGTCTACTGCGTCAATCGCGGTCATGAACACGAGCGACGGGAAGCCTATCCAGCGCCAGATGTTGACGGCGATGATCGAGTAGGTGGCGACCTTGCCGTCGCCCAGCCAACTGAGCGCCAGATCATTGAGTCCAACTGCCCGCAGGAAGGTGTTGAGCAGCCCGCTGGGCCGCATGTACAATCCCCACAGGTAGCTGACCGCGACAATCGAAAACATGACCGGGATGAAGATCAGCCGCCGGTATACCTGCGAACCGCGAATCTGGCGGCTCATCACGTATCCGATTAGCAAACTGACGGTGTTTTGAATCAACATGGTCGATAAAAACCATTTGGCATTGTTGCCCAGGGCGTTATAGAACCGCTCCTTGAAGGGGTAGGCCGTAAACAGGTTCCTGAAGTTTTCCAGACCGACAAAATCGCCGCGGATCAACTGATTCCACGAAAACAGGCTGTTGGCCAGCGACATAAACAGGGGCAGCAGGATAAAGACGCCCACAACCAGCAATCCGGGCGCGACAAAGAACGCAATCCACAGCCATTGCTTATGGCGCCTTGCTATCGCTCGTTGATTGTCCATAGACACTTCCTCTTCTCATACGCAATCGCGCGATAAGCCATAGAAACGCCGTGGGAAACGCGGGCGCACGCACCTGGTTTTCCCACGGCTGAGGCTTCATTCAATCGCCGTTTATACGCTTATTGGAATGGCGCGTAGTAGACCGCGATGCCGTCCTGCACCTCTTTGCACACCTGCTCGGCGGTGTAGTCGCCGGTAAACATGGCTTGCGCGGCCGCTTGGAACAGCGAGGAGCCGGTGGGCTGCTGGTAGCGGAAACCGACCAGGAAGACGTACGGGGTGTTGCCCTGGGCCTGTAGGTCGAGCACCTTGGCGATGAACGGGTTGGTGGTAACATCGACGTTGGGGACGGACGTGATCATCTGGAGCTCATCCACGACCTTCTTGCCAAACTCGGGCGTGGCCAGGTACTTCAGCAGCTTCAGCGATTCGGCCTGGTGCGTCGACGCCGCATTGATCGAGTAGTTCATGTCGGCGTAGACCGATACGTACTTCGGCGTGCTCTCGGTTTCGCCGGGCACCGCGAAGATGTCGTACTTGATGTCCGGATTCATGTTCAGGAAGGTCGCCGCTTCAAAGGAGCCGCCGATAAAGTGGGCGCTCATGCCCATGGAGAAGCTGGTCTGCATGTCGGTATAGGGCACGCCCTCAAACTGCATGGGCATGAAGGGCTTGAGTTCGTTGAGCTTGTCAACCGCGTTAACAAAGATGGGATCCGCGAAATTGGTCTCGCCCGCGACCACCTTGTCAAAGAAGCCATTGCCGCCGTACCATGTGGCGCCCACGCCGCCCAGCATCAACTCGCAGATCCATCCTTCCTTGGTGCCGTTGGCAAGGCCTGTGTAGCCCGCGTCAGTGCAGGCCTTTAGGTTTGCGATGAACTGATCCCAAGTCTTCGGAACAGTCAGGCCCAGTTCCTTGTAGATCTCCGTGTTGTAGTAGCAGAAGATGGTCTGGCTGAGCGCCGGGACGCCGTAAACCTTGCCGTCCGAGGACGTCGCGCCCGCCAGCTTGGCCGCGTCAAAGTCCTTGAGCTCGGGCATCAGTTCGTCGAGTGCCACCATGTAGCCGGAATCGGCAAAGGTCTGAAGTCCGCCGTAAGCGCGGCTCATGAACACATCGGGGCCACTGTCGCCCGCCAGGGCCGCGGCCAGTGTCGTATTGTAATCGGTGCTCTTGATCGCGTTCTGCACGATCTTGATGCCGGGGTTCGCGGCCTCGAATTCGGCGATGACCCCATCGAAGAACTCCGTGTCCTCCGGGCGCCAGGTCCAGAAGTTGAGCTCGACTTCGCCGCCGTCATCGGCATAGGCCATCATTCCAAATGTCGCACAGGAGAGAACCATCGTGAGGGACAGACATAACGCCAGAACCTTCTTGCTTAACTTCATGTTTCCCCTACCTCCATAATCCATTATGATTCCGAGCCCCGCCCAGTGGTCTGACCACTTGAAGGATATCATAATTTTTTTACAAAGTCAAGATGCTCGGTCAATAAATCCAGCGCTTCTTGCACCGTCCCATTTTCGATCTTTTGAGCGATTTGCATGTGTTGTAAGTAGAGAATTTCTCCATTGTCGTTTTGTTGCATGATTTTGGATACGTTGAAGCGAACCGACTGCGCCATCATGTACTGCACGCAGGACAGCGCCTGCTTGAGGATGTAATTGTCGCTCATCTCCACGATCTCGCGGTGAAACGCCACGTCGGCGCTGACGTTCGACCCAATGTCCCCGTGGTCCAGCGCCCAGCGCATATCGGCGAGGCACCGCCTCAGCCCCGCGGTATCCCGAACCGGCTTCTCCATCACCAGCCGAACCGCCTCGCATTCCAAGAGCCTGCGGAAATCCAGCAGATCCTCCTCCATTTTGTCGACCTTGAGGAATAGCGGCGAAATGGTGTTCAGAAAGTGGGTCACATTCAAATCGCTGACAAAGCTGCCTTCGCCATGGCGCACTTCAATGACGCCGATGATCTCCAGCGCGGCCAGCGCCTCGCGCAGCGACGCGCGAGAGACCCCCAGTTGCTCGGTCAGGACCCGCTCCGCCGGGAGCCGGTCGCCCACCTTGAGCGCGCCGGTCTTCATCATGCCCATGACGCTTTCGACAATCCCTTGAGAGACCTTGCATCTTCCTTCGCCGCCTGCCGTCATCGGTTCCACGGCTCCCTTCATTTCGCGTTCTGTGTTTCTTCCAAATATAAGTAGAATGCGCCGCGCTCGGAAGGCGCGCTTTGCGATCGCACATGGAAGCGCGATGTGGGAAGGTTGCGGGCAAATTCCGTCAGCACGGTCGGGATTTTCTCCAGCACGCCGCCCTTGACCGCCACCAAGACCCGCCCGTCAAAGCCCATGCGCGCATAAAGCTTTTCTGTAAGGGTGGCCAGCGACCGGCCGGCCTCGCGCAATAGCGCCAGGGCAAGGAGATCTCCCGCCGCGGCCATTCGATTGATCAGCGGCAGCAGCGCCGCGATCTCGCCCTTGGGCGCCGTATGGACCCACTTGACCACCCCCCATACGTCGGTGTCAAGGGACGACAATATCTCCCGGGACAGCGCTCTGTATGCCCCGCCGCCGTCGTAATCCTGGGTGATCTGAACGAGCGCCTTGCGGCAAATGTCATAGCCGCTACCCTCGTCCCCCAGTATATTGCCCCAACCGCCGCGCCGGCAAATCCGGTCCGCGCGCTTGCCGTAGGCGATGGAGCCGGTGCCTGCGATGACCAGGATGCTGTCCGCGCCATGGGTGATCGCGTATAAGGCCATCAGCGCGTCGTCCTCGACCCGAACGGCCGCCTGGGCAAAGCGCCGGCACAGGTACGCCGTCAACCGCTGCCGGTTGTCGCCTGCGTAGATGCCTGCGGCTCCGACGTAGATGCGCGCGTTTGGCCCGGCCCCGCGCAGACATTCCTCAGTCACGTCGCCGATGTGCTCCATCGCGGCCCTTGGATCCACCAGCATGCTGCCGTAGCCGCCCTGCGCCTCGGCATGCAGGTTGCCTTCTTTGTCATACAGCGCCGCGCGGGTACGGGTGCCGCCCGCGTCGATGCCGACGATCCACGTTTCCGCGCTCATGCTTCCCCCAACGCCTGCTTGAGACGGCCTTCGCTCTGTGCAAGCAGTTTTGCGGCTTCCTCCGGCGGCAAGTGCTTTTTCAGCATGACGATCGCGGTCTTGACGCTGTCCCCCGACGCTTGAAGGGTCTGCCCGGCTTCGTCCTGCGTACATCCCGTAACCTCCATGATGATGCGCTTCGCCCGCGCCAAAAGCTTGGAATTGGTCGGCCTGACATCGACCATCAAATTGCCATACACCTTGCCGAAGCGGATCATCGTGCCGGTCGAAATCATGTTGAGCACCAGCTTTTGCGCCGTGCCCGACTTCATCCGCGTCGACCCGGTCACCACCTCCGGCCCCACGTCGACGACGACCGCGATGGAGCTAACCGCCTCCATCGGCGACGCCTTGCTGCAGACGACGCAGGCAGTCGCCGCGCCCAGCGCCCGGGCATACTCGAGTGCGCCGATCACATACGGCGTGCGCCCGCTGGCCGCAAGGCCGATCAGCATATCCCGCGCGGAAAATCCGATCCCTTTTAAATCCCTGACGCCCAGCTCGCCGCAATCCTCCTTGCCCTCGCTGCTGCGCACCAGCGCGTCCTCGCCCCCCGCAATCACGCCCACAAACAGATCGGCCGATACCCCATACGTAGGCGGGCATTCCGACGCGTCCAGCACCCCCAGCCGCCCAGAAGTCCCCGCTCCAATATAGACGACGCGCCCGCCCCCTCGAATCACCTTCTCCGCGCGCTCCACCACCAACGCAATCTCACCAAGCGCCCGCCCCACAGCCCGCGGAACCTCCATATCCTGCTCATTGATCATCCTGAGCATATCAAGAATCCCACCCTCGTCAATCCCCATCGTCGCCGGGTTGCGATTCTCCGTATCCGGAACATATCCCTCCATCTTCAAAACACCCCTCCTTCCATACAATCCCGCGCCCCAAAACCGCGCACGCCCCAACCCCATCCCGTGGTCTGACCACATACAGTCTATACGTCCCCCTCAATATGGTCAAGCCCTTTTTTCGTCTCCCAACCCCAAATTCCCTCTCATAGGTCCGCCAAAAGAGCAAACCGCTCTCCACGCCGGGATTTGCTCATGACTATGCGACAAATCCAAGGCGTTGGCTAGCAACCCATACGCGCGGGGCGTGGAGGTGAAGATCATCTCAAAACTGCCGGGCCACGCCAGCGTGGAGATCACCTGCAACCGGTATATTCACTTCTTCGAGGGCGAAATCGACGACACGCTTCGACAGGCGGTTGGGGCGTGAGTAGCGGGGAAAGAGCGGGCAGCCTTGGCAAGGCTGCCCACTTAATCCATATAACCCAGACGGCATGCATGCTCTGGTCCACTTATGCCGCCTGATGTTTAACGATCTGGCGGTATTCTGTCAGTTACATCTTATCTGTCTTGTGCAGGAAGATGTCCACCAGATCCTCAACGCCCCGTGCCTCGCGCATCCGCTTCATCTGTCCGGCTTCCTCGGCGCAAAGCTTTGATACCAACTCGAGAACCTGGGCGGCTTTATCCGCCGGGAATTTGCACGCGCCGTTCTCGTCCATGTGAATGATCTCGCCCGGGGCCACATCCATGCCGCAGACGGAAACCGGCACGTTGATCGCGTCGATCTGGAAATCTCCGTGGCCCGGGCACACGCCGGTGAGAAGGTACTGAAAGTCCATATCGCGGATCTCGTTCATGTCCCGCGACGGGCCATCGGAGACCACGCCTACGCAGCCCATCCGCTTCATTGCGGTCGTCATGTTGCCACCGGCCAGGCCGTTTTTGTTCTTGATGTGTTCGGGCAGCGCCTGTTCCATGACGACGATGACCGGTTTCGGGGAAGCGTCGATCGCGCGCAGCACATCGCCAAAGTTCAGGCGGCCGAAGTGGGCGTCAGGCATGCCGTAGCGCACCGTCACTGCGTAGCCGGCCCGCGGACCGAGTTCGGGGAAGATACAGCGGATGCGCTGATCGGTGTACCAGTTGACCGCCCAGGGGTTGTAAAGGCCCAGGCAGCCGTTTTTGTCGCCAGGGTAACTGGCGACCACATTGGTGATCGAGGCGGTGTCAAACCTGGCCAGCTGTTCCAGCATTTCAATTGGTTGCATTGGCAACGTCCTCCCGTTTTTTAGTGCGCCCAAGCGCTGGTATCGTACTCGAAGCCCAGACTGCGGTTGGTTTCCGTAAGCGCCTGATAGAGGTTCTCCCCGATCTCAAATCCATTGACGCGAGCCTTCTCATATCTGCGCCACTCGATTTCCCCGGGCATCAGGATCTCGTCAAAGCCCTGAGCGGGACGGAACGCCTTGACAAGGCTGATAAAGGAGTCAACCCGGGCGCGGAACGTCGAAACGTCCGTAAAGGCGGACGGGTCAATCACCGTGAAGAAATCTGCAAGATCCGAGCCAAGCGCATCCTCGCGGATTCTCCTGAGATTCTCCTCCTCCATGTCGAACGCCACGCCGCCCAGTCCCGCGGCGATCAGGCAAATCATGATCGCAAGCCCGGAGCCCTTGTAGTCGCCGAAGGGCCGCATGGCACCCTCCAATGCTTCGGAAGCGACAGCCGTCGGTTGCCCGTCAGGCCCGAAAGCCCAGGTGTCGGGGATGGGCTTGCCCTCGATTTTAGCCACCGCCACCTTCCCCTGCGCGACGATGCTGGTCGCGGCGTCGAAAACCACCGGCGGGTTTTGCATTGCCGGTATCGCGATGCTGACCGGGTCGGTTCCCAATACGCGCTGGTTCGTGCCCCACACCGCAGTACACGCGCCCGCGTTGCACACAGTCAGCCCGATCATGTTTTCTTTTGCGGCCATCATCGTATAATAGGCCAGGTAGCCGATGTGGTTGGCGTGTGTGACCGACACGCTGGCGCAGCCTGTATTGCGCGCCTTTTCAATGCACAATTGCATGGCAAAAGTGCCGGAGACGAGGCCAATGGCGTTGTCCGCGTCCAATAGCGCCGTGGAGGGCGTCTCCCGCAATACCGTGAAGTTCGGCTGCGCGTTATATCCTCCTGCGCGCAGCTTTCGAGTATAGAACGGGATCCTCGATAGTCCGTGGGACGCGAGTCCTCGCATTTCCGCCAGCGTCAGATGATCGGCAACGATCTCCGATTGCGCCGCGGAACTTCCCATGTGCTGAAACAAGCGGGAAAGATAGTCTCGCGACTGTGCCTCGGACACTCTGATACTCATCATAACACCCCGCACAAAATATGTCCCGTATACTACGATAAGCCCTTGGCGGCCGGGCTGTCAAGGGCTGACGCGCGGGCATCGATTCCAATTGCGCATGGAAGGATTCTAATAAGCGTTTAACCGGTCAGATCCTTTTTCTGATTGAAAGGTAGTTTTCAAACACGCGGCAGGCCGGGTTGAGCGTGGTGGATTTCAGCCAGACGAGCGCGGTTGTACTCGGGATGTCCTCTTCCAGCTGTATGATCCTGCAGCCGGGCATCTCGTAGTGGTTCATCACCTTCTCCATCGCCAGCGAGATCGCGTCGCCCTTGCGGACGAAGCCGAAGGTAATCTCTGGTTTCCCGCTGACGGCGTAGACAATATTGGGCGCAAAACCGGCCTTGGCGCATGCGTTGACGCAGATTCTGTGCAGGTCAGACTGGGTTGTGGGCAACAGGAACCGCTCGTTTTTAAGCTCGGTCAGTGAAACGCGGTCGCGTCTTGCGATCGGGTGTTTTTCGGAGACGAGCGCGATCAAGTGGTCGACCACCAGCGGCGTGATGTTGAAAACCGCCGGATCCAGATAATCGGTGCGCATGATCGCGAAATCGCTTTCCATCCTTCGGAGGTTTGCCAGGACCAACTCGCTCTCGGTTTCAATCAAATTAAAGCCGATCTTCGGATGCATCGAGCGGAATTCGGAGATCGCGTCGGTCAGGTGGTATTGCGGCATCACCGGAATGGCCACGATGTTGATGACGTCGTTTTTGTCCTCAATGAATTTTGCGATATCGGATTGCATTTTATTGAAAGCGCTTAAAATGGAATACGCGTGATCGAGGAAACACGCGCCGGCCGGCGTCAAGGTGATGTTTCGGCGTTTTCTGGAAAACAGCTCGACGCCCAACTCGTTTTCCAGCGCCATGATCTGCTTTGAAAACGATGACTGGGAGATGTTGTTTTCAATTGCCGCAGCCGAAAAATTCCCGATGGTGGCGGCAGATATGAAGTAGCGGATCTGAAACATATCCATTGGCGGACCGCATCCTTTCCGTTCCGTCAGGATCTTCTTCTTCCCGGACGGGTTTTCTTGAGAATCCCCATATTCTCCAAATTTGAATCAAGTTACGTCGTCCCTCATCCTCTCATACAGGGATTATATCATAGTTTCCTTCAAATTCAATTGAATGTTTCCGTTTCGGTATCGGTTGATTCCGTTTTTGACTTCCATCAACGCCTAGATTGGTTGACAGTGAAAGGACCGTACCGTATGATGGACTTGCCGCCAGTGCCGCGGCAAACAGAGGAGGGTGGATTTATGAAGAAGATGGTCGGTGTCAACACGCCGATCTGCGCGCCCATGACCGCGGATCAGCGGATCGACTACGAAAGCCTCGTCAGCCTTTGCGAATTCCTGATCCAAAAGGGCGTCCACGGCTTGTACCCCAACGGCTCCACCGGAGAAATGGGCTATCTTTCAACGGATGAGCGTAAGAAGATCCTCGAGGTGTGCGTGAAAACGGCTGCGGGCCGCGTGAACGTATTCTCCATGGTCGGCGCGATGTCCACCGCCGAGACCATCGAACTGACGCAGCATGCCCAGGCGTGCGGCGCGGATGGCGTCGGCGTTGTGACACCCTATTACTTCAAGCTGGACGCGGACGAGCTGATCGAGCACTTCGTGTGCGTCGCCAAGAGCGTTTCACCCGATTTCCCGATCTACCTCTACGGCATTCCGCAGCTCGCCGTCAACGACATCACGCCGGCGCTCGCGCAGCGCATCGCTGACGGCGCGGAGAATGTGGTGGGCATCAAGTACAGCTACCCGGATATGCCGCGCCTGATGAAGTTTATGAATATCAATGGTGGCCGCTTCTCCGTGCTTGCCGGTCCGGACGACCTGTTCTATCCCACGCTGGCCACCGGCGGCGACGGGACGATTTCCGGAAATTCCAACGTTATTCCAGAGTATTTCGTCGCCATCTACAACGCCTTCATGGCGGGTAACCACGGCCTGGCGAAGGATCTCCAGCGCAAGACCAACCGGCTGATCGACGTCATCAGCGGACCCAACAACATCGCGCGATATAAGGAAGGCCTCAAGCGCCGCGGCGTTATCCGGTGTGCGGCCGTCCGCAGCCCACTGCGCACCCTCACAGACAAAGAGCGTGCCGAGTATTTCGAAGCAATTGACCGACTGGGCTACACGGAAGTATCCGAGGCGTAGCGCGCGCAAGCATTCCATTTGTGAATCGACCGATGATAACATCGAATTGTTGACGAAAGCGGAACATGATATGATGGTATTGATGGCAGAATCGATTAATATGGAGGTGTACTTCAATGAAAATCGGCAAATCCATGTTGTCCATGTTGCTGACGATGCTTTTGATGGTTACGCTGCTTGCGGCGCCCGCGATGGCGGAGGAAGCCAAGAAGTTCGACGTGACGCTCAACGTCGTCGGTGTCAACAACGTTATTTCCGAAGTTATCCTGGCGCATCAGGACGAACTGTATGAGAAGTACGGCATCAAGATCAACTTTCAGCAGTTCAGCAACGAGCAGGCTTCCAACAAGCTGGCGGTCAGCTTCGCGGCAGGCGGAAGCGACATCGACGCCTTCATGTTCCGCCCGCTGGACGAGACGCTTCTGTTCGTACAAAACGGCTGGCTCGAGAACCTGCAGCCCTACATCGACGCCAATCCCGAAGCGGCCAAGATTGACGACTACTACCCCGCCTCGCTGGGCCTTAGCAAAAACCCCGCCACCGGCGATATCGTCGGCTTCCCGCTGATGGTCGAAAGCGCGGTCGTATTCTACAACAAGACCCTCTTCGCGGAAAAGGGCATCGAGATCCCCACCACGATGCAGGAGATGTATGACGCGGCCGCCAAGCTGGACGACCCCGACAACGACATCTACGGCTTCGCGTGCCGCGGCGCAGGCAACCCGGCGGTCACCCAGTTCTCAACCTTCCTGCGCGCGTTCGGCGCCGACTTCTTCGACGCGGAAGGCAATGCCGCCATCAATACGCCCGAAGCCATCGAAGCGTTCGAGTTCTACGGAAAGCTGCTGCGCGACTACGGCCCGGACGGCGTGCTGAACATGGGCTGGACCGACACCTGGAACCTGTTCACCCAGGGCAAGGCCGCGATGCGCCTAGACGCCAACACCAACATCGGCAGCTGGGATCCGGACAACTCGCTGATCACGCTGGATGAAATCGGCTACTTCCAGATCCCCGTCGGCCCGAAGGGTACCCACGGCGACTTCCTGATCACCGCGTGGGCGGTCGGCGTCAGCTCCGGCTCCGCCAACAAGGAAGCTGCGTACACCTTTGCAAACTGGGTGGCCAGCCCCGAGATGCAGATCGAAGTGCAGAAGAAGGGCGGCTCCGGTGCCCGCGCTTCCTGCTGGGCCGAGAGCTACAGCACCTGGCCGACCGAACTCCAGACAGTGACCGACGACGCCGCCAAGGTGGCCGTCTCCACGGACCGCCCGTACATGATCAACGTCGCCAAGGCTCGCGACATCATCGGCCAGGTGATCGTCGCCGCCATCGAGGGCAACGCAGACATCGCCGCCCTCGCCAACGAGAAGAACGCCGAGTTCCAGGCACTGCTGGATTCCGAGAAGAAGTAACCATTCCACCCCGGTACGCCGCGCAGCGCTTGCTTAACGGCAAACGTTGCGCGCGCTTTTTAGATAAGAAAGGTCGCCCGTACAGTGGCCTCGGGGCGAACCGAGCACCGCAAGGGCTCTACGCTGATGAAATGGAGGCGAAGCAACATGCAAAAAGCCGGAAGTTGGGCGGACAGGAACCTGAAGTACCTGTTCACCGTGCCCACCATCATCTTTGTGCTTTTGATGGTGCTGTTCCCTATTATTTATACACTGATCCTCAGCTTCCATTCCTGGCGCATGTCGGCCAACATTCCATGGGAGTATATCGGCCTTGGCAATTATACCGAGATGTTCACGTCCAGCCGCTTCCCAATGGCCGCATGGCGCACTTTTATCTTCGCAATAATCGCGCTGTTTTTTGAGTTGTCCCTGGGCATTCTGATCGCACTGTTCCTAAACCGTAATTTCAAGGGCAAAAACCTGACCAAGACCGCGTTCCTGCTGCCGATGGTCGCGACACCGGTTGCGATCGGTATGGTTTGGAAGCTGATCTTCGAGCCGTCCATCGGCATCCTGAACTACATCATCCGCGGTCTTGGCGGTCCGAAGATCGACTGGCTGGGCTCCACGGCCAACGCGCTGTACGCGCTGGTCGCGGTGGACATCTGGCAGTGGACGCCGATGGTCATGCTGATCGTGCTGGCTGGCTTGTCCGCGATCCCGACAGAATCCTACGAATCGGCGCTGGTGGATGGCGCGACGCCGTTCCAGACGACAACCAAAATCACGCTGCCACTCCTGCGCCCCACGATCTACACGGCGGCGCTGTTAAGGCTGATCGACGTACTCAAGACATTTGACATCCTTTATTCCATGACGCAGGGCGGCCCTGGTTTCTCCACCGAGACGATGAACATCCTCGCCTACCGACAGGCGTTTGAATTCATGGAATTTGGGGAAGCGTCCTCGACGCTGATCGTCTTCTTCCTGATCGTCATGATGATCGCGGCGCTGACCATCAAGATCAAGAGCCGGACGGAGGTGGATATCTAATGAACGCCTTTGCCCGTTCGCGCACGAGGAGACTTCAAAACCGAATCCTGTTTTACGCGCTGGTGACCGTCATCCTTGTAGCGGTGTTGTTCCCTTTGGTCTGGATGCTGCTGGCGTCCTTCAAGACCAATGCGCAGATCCTCAACGTCAAGAGAATGTTCAGCTTCACGCCAACGCTCAAGAATTTCTACAACGTCTTTGTGAAGTACAACTTCGTAGCGCCGATCCTGAACAGCTTTATCATCAGCTTCGTGTCGACCATCATCGCGCTTGTCATGGGCCTTCCGGCCTCCTATTCGATCGCGCGCGAGAAAATGCACTTCTTCTCCGGCATCATCCTGATGATCCGCATCATCCCGGCGATCTCATTCCTGGTACCGTGGTACACGATGTTCTCAAAGCTGCACCTGACCGGTACCTACACTGCGCTGATCCTGTGCCACCTGATCGTCTCGCTGCCGCTGATCATCTGGATCATGATCCCGTACTTTGAAACGTTGCCCAAGGAACTGGAACAGTCGGCTTGGGTTGACGGCTGCTCGAAGTTTGGTGCGTTTTCGCGCATCTTGCTGCCGCTGGCGTCGCCCGGCATCCTGACCTGTGGCATCCTGGCGTTCATCTTCTCTTGGAACAACTTCATGTTCGCGCTGATTCTGAGCTCCACAAAGACGCTGACGTTGCCGCTGGCGATCTACCAGTTCATCTCTTATTCCAATGTGGACTGGGGTGGCATCATGGCGTCGTCGGTCGTCATCACACTGCCGATCATCGTCATCTCGTTCTTCCTCCAGCGCTACATCATCGCGGGCCTGACCGCAGGGGCGGTCAAGGGATAAACCAACAAGGGACAGGAGCGTATCACGATGAAACATAAGGTACTAAACACCATTCCGAAATCACTGTTTGAGACGCACTGCAAGCGGGCCAAGGCGCTGCTGGAAGACAACGGCTTTGAAGTCCTCACCTATCAGGGTGAGCTCGTCATGACGCCGGATGAAATCAAGGCGGTGGGCGGCGATATCTGTGCCGCGATCGTCGGCTGCGATGCGTGGACTGAGGAGCTCATCAAAGCGTGCCCCAAGCTCAAGGTGCTGGCTCGCTTTGGCATCGGCGTTGAGTCCATCGACCTCGAAGCGGCCAAGCGGCACGGCGTCAAGGTGTGCAACGCCCGGGGCATGAACAGTGACTCGGTCGCCGAAATGACCATCCTTCAAGCGCTCGCGGTATACCGCAACCTGATCAATCTGGATAAGACCACCCGTGAGGGCGGTTGGATGCGAAACGCGGGCCGTACCATCCACAACAAAGTGTACGGACTGATCGGCTTCGGCGCCATTGCGCAGAATGTGGCAAAATTGTTGTCCGGCTTCGGTGTCAAGGATATCCTGGCCTACGACATGGCCCCCAACAAAGAAGCCGCCGAACGGCTCCACGTCACGCCGACCGACTTCGACACCATCGTCAGCCAGTGCGATATTATTTCGCTACACGTACCTGGCACGAAGGAGACGACCGGACTTTTCAACGAGTCGGTCTTCCGCAAAATGAAGAAGGACGCGATCCTGGTCAACGTGGCGCGGGGTCCGGTGGTCAGCCAAAGCGCGCTTTATCGGGCGCTTAAGGAAGGTTGGATTGCCGGAGCGGGTCTCGATGTTTTTGAGGTCGAACCCACCGATCGGAACAATCCACTCTTTGCGCTGGACAACATCGTGATCACCCCCCACCAGGCGGGCGACACCAAGGAGACCTTCGACGCCGTCAGCTACTTTGACGCACAAGTCATCATCGACGTCATGAGCGGCAAAGAACCAGCCAATTGGCTCAATCCGTGACGGCATCAAGCGCCCCTCCATTTTGGAGGGGCGCCCTTCAGGATGAGAGGAAGGGTGACATGAAGGAGAACAAACTGCGGCGCCTGTTGAATCAAAATCTTCCCTCCACCGCGACACGTCTGTGGAGCACTTGGCCGTTTTATATGGAGGCACTGGGAGCAATCGGGCATTTCGACTATGCCGAGTTCATCGCCGAGTACGCGCCGTTCACACAAGCCGATCTGGAAAACCTGGCCCGGGCGGCGGAACTGCACGACATGGGGTCGATGATCAAGGTGGACTTCCTGAACCGCGGCTATGTTGCCCAGAAGGCCGTCGCGGCGGGCTTTCAAGCGATTCTTTTCACCGACTGCCGAAACACGGAACAGGTGGCCGAGTCCGTGAAGATGCTAAAGCCCGAAACCCCCGAATTGGGCGGCATGTTCGGCTTCCCCAACCGCCGCTTTATCGGTACGCAGAGTCATATGTCCCAACTGGAGCATGCAAAACGGCTCAACGAAGTCGTGCTGTGTTTCATGATTGAAAAAGCCGAGGCGATGGAGAACATCGAGGAGATCTGCTCCGTTCCTGGCGTGGATATGGTACAGTTTGGGCCATCGGACTACTCGATGAGCATGGGTGTCGATTTCGCGGATCATGTCCCGGAGGCGAAAGCCGCCGAACGACGCATGATCGAGGTCGCACTGAAACATGGCGTCCAGCCACGCTGCGAAATACCCACCGTCGATGCCGCACAGTACTATATCGACCTGGGCGTCCGGCACTTCTGCCTGGGCGATCAGTTCGCGGTGCTGCGGCAGTTCTGGACAAACGAAGGCGCAAAAATGCGTTCGGTGGCCGATGCGATATCCCTGGAATCTCGCCAGCCGGAGTAATACCAATATGCGCTGAAGCGGCAAGGGCGCCGCAGTACAATCAATGTGGATACACGGCGGCGCCCTTAAGCCGTCTTTGAGAAAGGGGCGAAACGGAATGCCAAAAATCGTTGTGCTGGACGGATATACGCTGAATCCCGGGGACTTGAGCTGGGACGGCCTGAAAGCCTTGGGCGAACTGACTGTGTACGACCGCACGCCGCCGGAACTCGTAGAGGAGCGCATCGGGAACGCGGAGATCGTCTACACCAACAAGACGCTCCTGACGGAAGAAGTGCTCAGTTCCTGCCCCGGCATCCGCTTCATCGGCGTGCTGGCCACCGGCTACAACGTGGTGGACACGGCGGCCGCCAAGGCCCGGAACATCCCCGTCGCCAACGTGCCGACCTATGGAACCGACGCCGTAGGCCAGTACGCCATCGCGCTGCTGCTCGAAATCTGCCACCACGTGGCGCACCACGCCGACGCGGTGCGCGCCGGGCGCTGGACGGAGAGCAAGGATTTCTGCTTCTGGGACTACCCCCTCATTGAGCTTTCCGGCAAGACTATGGGCGTCATCGGCTTTGGCCGGATCGGTCAAAGCACGGGCCGTGTCGCGAAAGCCCTGGGCATGCGGGTGATCGCCGTGGACAAGGTCCCCAGCCCCGCCGGGGCGGAGATCGCCGAATACGTTTCGCTGGACGAACTGCTCTCTGAGGCCGACGTGATCTCGCTTCACTGCGTACTCACGCCGGAGACGCAGGGCATCATCCGCAAAGAGACCATCGAGAAGATGAAGCCGGGCGTCATCCTCATCAACAACAGCCGCGGGCCTCTCATCGTGGAGCAGGACCTGGCGGACGCGCTCGAAAGCGGAAAGGTCTACGCGGTGGGGCTGGATGTGGTCTCCGTCGAGCCCATCCGCGCCGACAACCCGCTGCTTCACACGCCCAACTGCCTGATCACCCCGCACATCAGCTGGGCGCCCAGGGAGAGCCGCAAGCGGCTGATGGACATCGCAGTGGGCAATCTGGCCGCGTTCCTAAAGGGCGAGCCTACCAACGTCGTCAACTCCTGATAGAGTCCCAAGTCAACTTGATACCGGGCAAGGAACTCAGTCTAAGGTAAAATGACTGAGTCCTTTTTGTTATACAAGAGTCTAATTATTCCCCTGGCATCCGCTGACATCACTCATTGTAAGCACTCTCGCTTGGTATCACTTATTTTTCCGCCAAATTCCCCCATTTATCTTATCTAGGATGATCAATACTGCTCACCCAATCACGCCCGAAAACCATCCCAACCCGCCAAAACAGCCCGAAAGCACCCCACCAGGTCCACCGAAATCCCGTTTTTGTAGGATTGTCAAACATGTCGGACCGAAAAGGCAGCGAGGAAGTCATTCGGGGGACGCCACGAAAGGGGGCGCATCGGGAGATTGTTGGAGCGGGATCGACGAGCCGCGAGCTGCTGATAAAAGTCTGGGCGGGAGAAGAAGCGGTGTGCGCCGTAGAAACGCTTTTGGTTCTCTCTGTGGCTACGCTCGACCCAGCCGTTGTGCCTGGGCGTGCAGGGGCCGGATCAGCTTGTGGCGAATGCCGAGGGCAGCGGCGGTTTCTTCAAAGAGTGTTGGGGATGCGCGCTTTGAAGGGGAGAAACGGTTGGTGAACTCAAAGCCGTTGTCGGTCTGCACGCACTCGATGCGAACGCCCCGGCGCTTGAACCACGGCAAACCCCAAAGCGAGATCATCCAGGAATACGATCTGACCGCGTCCGCGTTTGACAAATGGGCGAAGCGGATCAACGCGACCGGCTCCGGAAAGAGAATCAGCGGCCGCGGATGGAAACGACGTATTAAAGCAAGCGGCGCCGATGTTCGCACGTAAGTTGTGCAACTAACGCTCTTAACTAACGGAAGATACCGATTCAGGATAGTAGCATAAGGGGTTTTACCGAGGCTTCGAGCCTGTTCAAAATTTGCTGTGAAAGAGGATGCCTTCCGTGGAAGAATAATACACAGGAGGCGTAAATATGCCACGGAAAAGCAAGCATGCGATCCCGGGTGAGAAGAAAGCCCTTTTGCCAGAGCTGATTAAGACCGTACGACGTAAGGGCGACGGCGGACCTGCAGGAGGCGCTGAAGGATCTGCTCGGGGAGGCGATCCAAACGATGCTGGAGCGGGAGATTGACACGCAGATCGATGAGCGGGAGGCGGACTATGCTGGCGCGATGAATATCCAGGCGATATCTGGACGCTTTCTTGACGCTTGGGCTCATTAGATTGACGCCTCCTTGATCTTCATTCTGACATAATCTCAATTACCGGAAGCGCGGTTATCAGTCCGGCGATTGGTGCATTCCGATGGAGCAGAAGTTTGTTAGGGGGCTGGTCTTGGATTGGATCGGAATTGTCATTTGGGCGATCGTCATTATCCTATTCGCTTTGTGCATCATTCAGTGGCGGATCAATCCACACGCTGAGTGAGCAAGCTGTTACAGTGTTCAATGCTCTGTACGGGTCACTCGCGACGAAACGAAGGCAAAACGGCAAAGGGATGAGAGGCTTACGTGAGATATTCGTCATATTGGAGAACCCATTCCGAGTCGTGTTATCCGGGCGTTATTGAGGAGTTGAGACCATGGGAGTTGTATTGGCGGTTTCAGGCCTGAGCGGCCTCGCCCTACTGGCCTATCTGTTTTACGTCTTGTTTCGGGGGGAGAATCTATGAGCCTTTATGTATGGCAGGACATATTCTATCTTGTGCTGTTGATCGGCTTGTCCATTCCACTGGGCGTCTATATACACAAGGTAATGGCCGGAGAAAGAGTGCTTCTGTCTGCGGCACTCGCCCCGATCGAAAAGGGAGTTTATAAGGTCATGGGCATCCGGAGCGAGGAGAAAATGGGCGCGAGGAAATACACGTTGTCGGTCATTGTGTTCAGTGCTGTTTGCCTCATCTTCCTGTGGATGCTTCAAATGCTGCAAGGCATATTGCCATTGAACCCTGAGAGAATAGAGAGGCCAAGCTGGCATCTGGCCTTTAACACGGCCGCAAGCTTCGTTTCCAACACGAACTGGCAGGCATACTCGGGCGAGTCCACACTCTCGTATCTGACACAGACGCTGGGGCTTACCGTCCAGAACTTCGTGTCCGCGGCAACTGGGATCGCCGTTTTGTTTGTGCTGATCCGGGGCTTTGTGCTCAAAAAGGAGAATGGCCTCGGAAATTTCTGGGTGGATCTGACGAGGGCGACGCTGTACATTTTAATCCCGCTCTCCCTGATCGTCGCGGTTGTGCTGGTGTCCCAGGGCGTGGTGCAGACGCTTGCACCCTATAAGCATGTTGTGGCTCTGGAGAGCGGCGCCGTTCAGAGCATACCGCTGGGTCCCGCGGCCAGCCAGATCGCGATAAAACAGCTCGGCACAAACGGCGGCGGATTTTTCGGCGTGAATTCATCCTTTCCGCTTGAAAATCCCATGCCACTGTCCAACCTGATCCAGCTTTTGTCCATCCTGCTGATTCCGGCTGCGCTTTGCGTGGCATTCGGGAAGGCGGTCAAGGATCGCAAACAGGGAAGAGCGATCTATATCGCCATGCTGATCCTGTTTGTGGCTTCTCTCGCGGCCGTAACGGTGAGCGAGGTATTCACCGCACCGGACTTTGCGGGTGTGGCGTCATCCGGCAGCATGGAGGGCAAAGAGGTAATCCATGGCGTGGGTACATCCGCCCTGTGGGCCACGGCGACCACCGCGGCATCCAACGGTTCCGTCAATGCGATGCACGACAGTTTCACTCCGCTGGGCGGTATGATCCCCATGTTCCTGATGCAGTTGGGTGAAATTGTGTTTGGCGGCGTGGGGAGCGGATTGTACGGAATGCTGGCCTTTGTGCTTCTGACCGTTTTTATTGCCGGGCTGATGGTGGGCCGTACGCCGGAATACCTGGGGAAAAAGGTCGAGCCCTACGATATGAGGATGGTATGCCTGATCGTGCTGATGCCTCCGCTGCTTACGCTGATCGGCACTGCTGCCGCCGTCGTGATGCCGGAGGCGGCGGCGTGGCTGACCAATCCCGGCGCTCATGGGTTTTCTGAGATCCTGTACGGCTTTTCCTCCATGGCCAACAACAACGGCAGTGCGTTTGCCGGATTCAACGCGAATACGGTCTTTACCAACGTAACGGGCGGGATCATTATGCTGCTGGTTCGCTTTGTCCCAATGGCGGCAGCCATCTTCCTGGCGGGGAACATGGCGCAAAAGAAGACGGTAGCTGTCAGCGAGGGAACATTGTCCACCAGCAACGCCATGTTTGTCGGGCTATTGATCGGGATTATTCTCATTGTCGCTGCGCTGAGCTTTTTGCCGGCGCTGGCGCTTGGTCCGATTGCCGATTATTTCTCCGCACGATAGAAAAGGGTGTGTATTTATGGAAAAGAAAAGCATCAACAAAGGCATGCTTGTGGACTCGCTGAAGCAGTCCTTCGCAAAGCTCGCGCCCCGCGTGCAGGTGAAAAACCCCGTCATGTTGGTGGCCTATATCGGGGCAATTTTGACGACCATCCTCTATTTCCTGTCCTTTGCCGGGATCAGAGATGAAAGCCGCGGCTATATTCTCGCCATTTCCCTGATCCTATGGTTTACCGTGTTGTTTGCCAACTTTGCGGAGGCGATTGCCGAGGGCCGTGGGCGCGCGCAGGCCGACACCCTTCGCAAGGCGCGAAAGGACGTTAAGGCCAGGAAGCTCAAGTCCGAGGCGAATGTGGACGAATTCACCGAGGTTCTGTCCGCCGACTTGAAAAAAGGCGATATCGTCTATGTCAAATCCGGGGAACAGATTCCCATGGATGGCGAGGTAATCGAGGGTGCGGCTTCTGTGGACGAAAGCGCGATCACCGGTGAATCCGCGCCCGTTATCCGCGAATCAGGCGGAGACCGCAGCGCCGTGACCGGGGGAACCACTTTGGTATCCGACTGGCTGGTCATCCGCGTGACGGCGGAGGCAGGCGAGAGCTTTCTCGACAAGATGATCTCTATGGTGGAGGGCGCGTTCAGGAAGAAGACACCCAATGAGATCGCGCTGCAGATTTTGCTTGTGACCCTCACCATCATCTTCCTCGTGGTCACGGCCACCCTGCTGCCTTACTCGGCTTTTGCAAGCGCCCAGGCCGGAGCCGGCTCCGCCATTTCCGTCACCAATGCTATTGCGCTTCTGGTCTGCCTTGCCCCGACCACCATTGGCGCGCTGCTCTCGTCCATCGGCATCGCGGGCATGAGCCGGCTAAACCAAGCCAACGTGCTGGCGATGAGCGGGCGCGCCATTGAGGCCGCCGGAGACACGGACGTGCTGCTTCTGGACAAGACCGGTACCATCACCTTGGGCAACCGGCAGGCAAGCGAGTTCCTACCGGTCGGCGGTGTGCCGGAGCGCGATCTGGCGGACGCGGCCCAGCTCTCCTCGCTCGCCGATGAAACGGCCGAGGGAAGAAGCATCGTGGTGCTGGCAAAGGAAAAATTTGGTATACGTGGCAGGGAGCTTTCCGGGCTGAACGCCACCTTTGTGGAATTCACGGCCAAGACGAGGATGAGCGGCATCGACTATAAGGGAAACGAGATTCGCAAGGGCGCCGCCGAGGCGGTCAAAGCATTCGTACTCGAGCGGGATGGCCAATATCCGGAGGAGTGTGAGCAGATCGTGCGGCGCGTGGCGGGTTCCGGCGGTACGCCTCTCGTAGTCGCAAAAAACGGTCAAGTGCTGGGTGTGGTGCATCTCAAGGATATTGTCAAAAACGGTGTGAAGGAGCGCTTCGGAGATCTGCGCAAGATGGGCATTAAGACCATCATGATTACCGGCGACAACCCCATGACCGCGGCCGCGATTGCCGCGGAGGCAGGGGTGGACGATTTTCTGGCGGAAGCGACGCCCGAGGCGAAGCTCAGGCTTATTCGCGAGTACCAGGCCAAAGGACATCTGGTGGCCATGACGGGAGACGGCACCAACGATGCGCCGGCATTGGCGCAGGCCGATGTAGCCGTCGCCATGAACACCGGCACTCAGGCGGCAAAGGAAGCGGGCAACATGGTGGACTTGGATTCCAGCCCCACCAAGCTCATAGACATCGTGCGTATCGGCAAGCAGCTTCTGATGACGCGCGGCGCGCTGACCACCTTCAGCGTGGCGAACGACGTGGCGAAGTATTTCGCAATCATACCAGTATTGTTCTTTGGGATCTACCCGCAATTGACCGCCTTGAACTTTATGAGACTGACCAGTTCCACCACCGCGATCCTCTCGGCGATCCTCTACAACGCACTGATCATTGTAGCGCTCATTCCGCTGGCGCTCAAGGGTGTGAAATACCGGGAGCTGCCGGCCGGGAAACTGCTCAAGCGGAACATGATGATCTACGGCTTGGGTGGTATCGCGGCGCCCTTTGCCGCCATCAAACTGATCGACATGCTGCTAACCGCGTGCGGCATCGCCTAAGGAGGATGACTTGTGAAGAATATGATCAAAACGCTGAGGCCTGCGCTTATCCTCCTTGCGATCATGACCGTTCTGTGCGGCGTGATCTACCCCGGCATTGTGACTGGAATCGCACAGGGAGCATTTGGGCACAAGGCAAACGGCAGCATTATCACGGTGAAAATGGAAGATGGAACGGAAAAAGCCTATGGCTCCGCGCTCATTGCGCAGGAGTTCACCAGGCCGGAATACCTCATCGGGCGTCCGATGGGTACGACCAATCTGTCGCCCGTAGGCGAGGCGCAGAAAACACTCGTCCAAAATCGCATCCAATGGCTGCATTCTATTGATCCAGACAATGACACGGATATCCCGATGAATCTGGTCACCGCGTCCGGAAGCGGCGTCGACCCCCATATCTCACCCGAGGCCGCGGCCTATCAGGTGGCGCGCATCGCGCGTGAGCGGAACATGAGCGAGGATGCCGTGCGGGCAATCATTGAAAGGTGTACTACAGGACGGTTCCTCGGCTTCTGGGGCGAGCCTGCCGTCAACATCCTCAAGGTGAATTTGGCGCTGGATGGCTTACTGTAGCGGGCAAACGTGGTATGATATTCGATAGAAGGGCGGTGAAGCGGAATGAATGGAATGGACGGGCGGCCTGATCCCGACGCCATACTGGAGGATATCCAGGCGCATCAGGACATGCGGCCGGGACGGCTGAAGATCTTCTTTGGATATGCGGCGGGTGTCGGAAAGACCTACGCCATGCTTGACGAGGCGCGGGAGCGATACGGATGCGGCGTAAATGTCCTGGTCGGCTATATCGAACCGCATACCCGCCCGGAAACCATGCAACTGCTTACGGGCTTGCCGGCATTGCCGCCCAGGAAGATCCTGTACAGGAACATCGAGTTGCGGGAGTTCGATCTGGACGAAGCGCTCAGGCGCAAGCCGGATCTGATCCTTGTGGATGAACTGGCCCATACGAACGCGGAAGGCGTGCGCAATCGAAAGCGGTATCAGGACATTGAGGAACTGCTCAGCGCCGGGATCGACGTGTATACGACCGTCAATGTTCAGCACATGGAAAGTCTCAACGATGTAGTCGAGAACATCACAAAGATCAGGGTTCAGGAGACGGTGCCGGACTACGTCTTTGACCGCGCGGAAAAAATCAAGCTGATCGATATCGAACCTGACGAGCTGCTCAGGCGCTTTGAAGGAGGAAAGGTATACCGCCCCGAGCAAGCCCAAACGGCCATGCGCAATTTCTTTACGCGGGAGAACCTTCAACTGCTGCGCGAGGTTGCTCTGCGCAAGGCGGCGGACAGGGTTAGCAATGAAAACCAGAGCGAGCGGCGCGTATTGGATAAAATGGCGAATACGAAGCTGCTTGTCTGCATCAGCCCTTCCCCCTCGTCCACAAGATGCATCCGATGGGCGGCACGGGCGGCAGAGGCTTTCCACGCGCACTGGACAGCATTGTATATCGAAAGCGTTGAAAGCGAACGCCTCAGCGAGGAGCAGCAGAAGACAATCCGCATAAACATAGACTTGGCTACAAAACTTGGTGCGGAAGTCGTCACTTTGACCGGGTACGATATTGTCGCTACCGTATCTGAGTATGCGAAGCTCTCCGGAATCACCAACATTGTGGTCGGCAAAAGCAGAAACAAAAAGACGATCAGGGGCCTGTTTGAGATGGCTTTTGAGGACAGGCTGATCTCCCTTTTGCCCAACATCGAAGTGCATATCATACCCGGCGGCGCGGCGCGGGCCGGCTACAGAAGGCCTCGTCAGACGGTTCGCAATCTGGATTTTAGTTTTTCCTGGGTGGACGCGGCCAAGACGCTTGGTCTTCTGACGGTTGCTACGCTGCTCTCCTTTGCGCTGCGCAGGCTGGACATCGGGGATCAAAATATCATTATGGCCTTCATTCTCTCCGTTTTGATTATCTCGAGGATCACTCAGGGATACGCGTACGGTGTCGCCGCCTCCGTGATCAGCGTGCTGATTTTCAATTTCTTTTTTACAGAGCCCTATTTTACCTTTAACGCCATCCGGGCAGGCTACCCGATCACCTTCGTCATCATGTTATTCGCCGCACTGATCACAAGCACGCTGACGGTGCGGGTTAAAACACAGGCGAAGCTGGCGGTGCAAAGGGAACACCGTACCGAGGTTTTGTATGAAATCAGCAAAAAACTGCTCGCCACGCGCGGGCTCGACAATATTGTCGCCCTGACAAACGAATACCTTGTCAATCTGTTTGACCGGTCAGTCGTCTTTTTCACCACGGACCCCGAACAGGGTTCGGATGGCCGCGCTCTGCAGGCCGCGCAGGATGCCGATTCCACTGTTTTGAACTCCGCCGACGAAAAGGCGGTCGCCCATTGGGTATTTGTCAATCAAAAATACGCGGGCGCGGGAACTGATACGTTGATGGGCGCAGTGGCGTTTTACATGCCTGTCATTTCGCAGGGGCGCACGCTGGCGGTTTTGGGGGTATCCTGTGTAAATGGCACGCTGGATCACAGCGCCCGCCTGTTTTTGCGCATGATTGCCTCGCAAGTGGCCATGGCGCTGGAGCGTCAAAATCTCTCGGATGAGCAGCGCGGCATCATCGTCGAGGCGGAGAAGGAAAAGATGCGCAGCAATCTCCTGCGCGCGATCGCCCACGACCTGCGCACGCCGCTTGCCGGCATTCTCGGTGCCAGCTCCGCCATCCGTGAAAACGGCAAATCACTTGACGAAAGCATCCGGGAAAAGCTGAACGCCGACATCCAGGAGGAAGCCCAGTGGCTGATTCGCATGGTGGAGAATCTTCTATCGGTGACCAGAATCAATGAAACTGCGTCAAAGGTGACGAAACATCCGGAAGCGGCAGAGGAAGTGGTTGCGGAAGCGGTCAGTCGTATCAAAAAGCGGTTTCCACAGCGTGCTGTCAATGTTCGCGTACCAGAGGAGCTTCTGGAGGTTCCTATGGACGCGACCCTGATTGCGCAGGTGCTGATCAATCTCTTGGAAAACGCCATCAAGTACTCTCCAAGTACGGCGCCCGTCGAAGTGCATCTAAAGAAAAGAGGCGATTCAGCTCAGTTTGAGGTTTTGGATCATGGGAAAGGGATCGCGGATGAGGATTTCCCCTATCTGTTTACGAGCTATGTGCCCAACGGAGTCAAAAGCCCGGATTCCTCCAGGGGAATGGGCATCGGCCTATCCATTTGCATGACGATCGTCAAGGCGCACAACGGTCAAATGGAGGCTGAAAACAGGAAAGAGGGTGGTGCGGTATTCCGCCTCACCCTGCCCTTGGTCTAAAAGGAGCGATGATCATGGATGTAAAACCCGTGGTTCTGGTCGTGGAGGATGAGGCGGCTATCTGCAACTTTATCCTGGCGGTCCTTGACTCAAATGGCTACCGGACGATGAGAGCGGTCACGGGAAAAGAGGGGCTTTCCATGGCTGCTTCTTACGTGCCCGATGTCATTTTGCTGGATCTGGGCTTGCCGGATCTGGACGGCGTGGAGGTTCTCAAGCGGATACGGTCATGGTCGAATATCCCCGTCGTGATCGTATCGGCACGCGGACACGAACGCGAAAAGGTGGAGGCTCTCGATCTGGGTGCGGACGATTATGTCGTCAAGCCCTTCGGGACCCCGGAACTGTTGGCCAGAATCCGTACGGCGATTCGGCACAGCCCACAAAGCATAGGCGCCGCCCCCAGCGGCGAGGAGAGAATCACCATTGGCGAGCTTGAAATCGATTATGAAAAGCGGACGGTTTCTCTTTCAGGAGAAAAGATACACCTGACGCCCGTCGAATACAAAATCATGGCGCTGCTTGCAAAAAACGCGGGGAAAGTGCTTACGCATGACTATATCATGCGGGAGATATGGGGCCTGTATTCGGGCGACAGCCATACGCTGCGCGTCAACATGGCCAATATCCGAAGAAAAATAGAAGTGAACCCCGGTGAGCCCAAATACATTTTGACAGAAATGGGCGTGGGATACCGAATGGTGGAGGAATTGCCCTGAGAGGACTGCGAGGAAAGCGGACGGCATGTCAAAAAGGGATACTGCGCGACGATTGAAGCCATTGAGAGACCGTCCCGAATTTTGAGTAAACCTCCAAGCTGTGGTAGAATAAACCGGCATGGAGGTTAGGCGCATGGGGAAGCGGAGAATGACGCCGGAACGAGCGGAGTTGCGCAAGCAGCTCGGCACGCTCATGGCGGGAGCGGGGATCCAATCCGTGGAGGATATCCGGGAACTGTTTCGGGAGATGATCGGCGGACTCGTGGATCAGGGACTGGAAGGCGAACTGAACGAGCAGCTAGGCTACTCGAGGTACGATTATCGGAACAAAGATACGGATAACAGCCGAAACGGGCACAGTGAGAAGAGGCTCAAAACGAGCTACGGAGACGTGGAAATCCAGGTTCCGCGGGGCAGGAATGGCGAGTTCGAGCCGGGGCTGATCAAGAAGCAACAGACCACGCTCAGCGGCGACATCGAAGAGGCCATCCTGTCGATGTACGCCAAGGGAATGACGACCGGGGATATCGAAGCGCACATCCGGGAGATCTACGGTCTTTCGGTATCGGACACGACGATCAGCCGGATCACGGACAAGATTCTCCCCGTGGTGAAGGAATGACAGGCGCGGCCGCTTGAGGAAATCTATGCGGTGGTTTATATGGATGCGGTGCACTTCCACGTTCGTAGAAGGTCAGATCGTGAAAAGGCGGTATACCTCGTCCTGGGCCTCGACATGAGAGGGCACCGAGACGTGTTGGGCATGTACATCGGGGAGAACGAGAGCGCGAAGTTCTGGCTGACGGTGCTGAACGATGCGACGGCGTATATTGATGATGTGGCGGTGGGGTGAATTGTTAAAAAATCCATTGCGCGTCATGGGTGTTTGTGGTATAATTTTGTTAATCACAAATTATAGAGGAGTGTGTTTCTTATGACCAGCAAAGAAGTTGCAAAGTCGATTGATGTCCCCAAGTTCCCGGAACATATCCACTGCGAGCAAGACGGCAAGCGGATTGTGATCAAACTGAGCGAAAGAGCGGTTGGTTGTGCAAACAAGAAGAACGCCAATATGCAGGAGGACGAAGCGGCGTTTGAGACTTGGGTGCTGCTGTTTCACGAAAAAACCCAGAGGGAGGTCTTGCTTGATGTGCAGGAAGGGGTTCATCTTAAGGACATCGATCAACTTCCACACAAACACTATGGCCGCTTTCTTTACCGAGCGCTTCGGTTTTCCGAGGGCTTTGGTTGGTTCAAATTGAGCGAGCCAATCAAGAAAAAGGCAGACGATTTGAAGAAACTCTTGAAAGATGAAAGAACCATCAACAATGTCCCGAATTCAAAAAATGACGAGGGTGATTCAAACAAGCTGGAAGCACAAGTGGAGAAAGTGTTAGAGGAAATGGGCGTCTCTTTCTTGCCGGAGGTTGATCTGCATCGACAATTGCCTGTCGGATTGTTTAAGAGCGACGTCAAATCAAACAACAACATCTTCACAGGCGGCAAATCTGCGATTGACTTATGGGGGATTGATGGTGATGCTTTCCATTTGATTGAACTCAAGGCAGGCGGCAACAAGAAACTCGGCATCATATCCGAAATGTTCTTTTATGCCAATTATGCCTATGATGTGTTCTGCAATGGCAGGTTTGGCGGCGAAGCATTCACCATAAACCAAGAATTGGGGATTAGAGGATACCAAGAGATTCTAAACCGCCGCCCTGCAGCAGTATGCGCTCATACACTGGTCGAAAAGGGAAAGGAACACCCTGCCCTCCAGCGAGCCCTGACGGCATTGCGTGAGTACGAGCACGATAGAATCATGTTTGATGGCACTGTAAATACGCATGACATATGCATGGAAATAACCATTGACTCTTTGCCAAATCCATAAGAAAGGAACCCCAATGATCGAATTTCAAGGCCAATTCGGAACTGCCAAGATCTTCACCGACACCGCCGAGCTGAGTGCGATCACGCAGATTGAGCATCTGCTGAGTCAGTCGTTCATGGCGGGCAGCAAGGTACGCATCATGCCGGATGTTCACGCCGGGATGGGTTGCACAATCGGCACGACCATGACGATCACGGATAAGGTTGTGCCCAACCTCGTCGGCGTGGACATCGGTTGCGGCATGGAGACCGTGCTGCTCAAGGACAAGCGCTTGGAGCTTGCCCAACTCGACAAGGCGATTCACGCGTACATCCCGGCGGGCTTTGATGTTCGGGAAACGCCCCATCATTACAATGATGAGATCGACCTGAGCGCTTTGCGTTGTGCCAAGCATGTCGATCTCGACCGGGCGGCGCGCTCCATCGGTACGCTCGGCGGCGGCAACCACTTTATTGAATTGGATAAAGACGATGAGGGGCGGCTATACCTCGTCATCCACTCCGGCAGCCGAAACCTCGGCAAGCAGGTGTGCGACCATTATCAGAACATGGCCGCCGACAACTTGAACCGCACAAGTAAGGGCGCAGACCGGGTGCTGGCGTATCTTGAGGGAGAGCCGCTCGCCGACTACCTGCACGACATGGCCATCGTGCAGCGCTACGCCGACCTGAACCGCAGGGCCATCGCGCACGAACTTGAGAAGCGCGTGAAACTTAAGATCGCCGAACAGTTCACAACCGTACACAACTACATCGACCTCGACACCATGATCCTGCGCAAGGGCGCGATCTCCGCACAGGCGGGCGAAAGGGTGCTGATCCCCATGAACATGCGCGACGGCAGTCTGATCTGCACAGGTCGCAGCAACGCCGACTGGAACTGCTCCGCCCCGCACGGCGCAGGCCGCTTGATGAGCCGCTTCGCCGCGAAGGAACAGGTCACGCTCTCGCAATTTGAAAAGGCGATGAAGGGTATCTACTCCACCACCGTGAACCGCTCCACCCTCGACGAATCGCCGTTCGCGTACAAGCCGATGGAGGAAATCATCCGCAATATCGGCGACACAGCGGAAATTGTCCGGGCAATCAAACCGCTGTACAACTTCAAGGCGGGACAAGACTGATCGTCCACGGCCACGCATCCCGCCGTCCAGTCACCGGCACTGCCGTGGTCGTGGATCATGATCTCGCCGCCCAATTTCGTGCCCCACGGGGGGCCGCTTACCCTCGTCGATGGCGCGGACGATGGCAGCGTAAGTGGGTTGATCGATCAGGCCGCTGTCACGCGCCGCTTCAGCATCTGACTTGTTTGGGTCGGATATGCCGAGGGAGAGGTAGTAGCGGCTGTTGTCGTTTCGGGTACACACGCAGTACTCATCCTCTGGCGTTTTACCGTCTCCCGCCTTCTTTTTGTGCCCTTCGGATGATGGCCCCAGCCCCGCCGGGAAACAGGTCACCAGCACCACCGAGTCATCCCATAATTCCAGAACACGCGCCGACTTTTTTATCCCGATCTTCGTCATATATGCCTCAATCAAACGGCTTCATTTCGCATTGTACCCCATGCCCATATAAGCATTGCCTGCCTGCAATTCGTCCAACATCTGGGAGAGCCGCTTTTGGCGTGTTTCCTCGCGTTTGGCGCGGGTGATCCATCCGATGTAGCCATTGCGCTGATACGGTGGACGAGCATCGTACGCACCCGCAGACCGTGATGATCGAGCGCAGCGGCGATATAATCCGGCATGGGATACCGCTCCCTCGCAGTCGGCTCGGCGAAGGTGGATTTGCCGCTTTTCGCCTGTTCCACACGCCAATGCACGATGCCGGCAATCAGCGCATGGTCAATTGGATTGCCAAGTGGAAACTGAACTGCCCCTTGGATGTTTTATATCCCACCAGTCGCTCTGCAAAAGCGGCGGTTGCTTCGCCGCCGGAATAGATGCTGATATGCTTGGTGCGCGTCGCAAAATGGACGATATTCTCACCCTGCCGGAAGGCAGGCATTTGCCACGACATTTTCTCGATGGTTTCCGGTTCGGCGGCACGGATGGTTTCGCGGATGGCGTGCAAAAGCGGTTGAACATCTGGGGACTGATCGGCGGTGTAGTCGTCAATGGTGCTGATATTGCCACAGAAGTGATCCTGTTCTGCGTTCTTAAATGCCCGTCCGCATTTCGGGCATTTCCACATGGGCAAGTCACGTCCTTTCGCATGCGCTATATCCTGACCATTCTGTTGGCCTGTGGTTCTTGGTTCATGGTGCAAGGATACCAGGAGGGGAGGCCAGCCGTTAAGGATCGGATTGAGGGATTGGATATAGGGTGCTGGTCTTATTCGATCTTTTCACAAGTTTCCCCGACCCGAAAGACCCGTGATGAAGTGGTCTGCGCATCACCGCCACCCGATATCCCAATACCGACCCGCAAAAACCGAAAATCCCCCCGACATCACGGGACATCAGGCATCGTCGCCCACTTTATGCAATTATGCGAAATTCACTGGTCTTATCTCTCGGTAGCATAGACCTTCCAGACCAGCGCTCTCAAGCCAAAACTGCCCTTATCCACCCAAATTCCGTCGAAATCGCGCCGATATATGCGCGAATCCGCCAAACCCACTCCGAAAACACCCCATCCGACCCGCCAAAACCCCATTTTGGGCGTTGACTTTGCCTAAAAACCCTGCTATAATGATCTACGCTGGTTTTTGCCTTGGAGAGATGGCCGAGTGGTTGAAGGCGCTGGTCTTGAAAGTCCTAGATGAGCGTACAAACCCAGCAAATACGGGGGCTTTCGCCGATGTTTGACATCGGTGTTTATTTTTTCGGGGGCAATTCTGATGGCAAGGGTAAATGGCTGTATACTGATATGGCTTTACTGGATTCAGCCGTCGGCTGAAGAATTCCCTACTGCTCGTTGGAAACGGGCTCAGAGAGGAAATCGAACGGGCGCTGCGCAAGGTTTGTGAGGGCGAGCTGCTTGGCAAGAGTGCGGATTTCAACGACGGGATTCAACGCGGATCACCGCTTTTCAGCAGGCTAGAGTAGGCCTGGATCGGACGCTGACTGGCGACCACCAGGCTGTATTTCAGCGGCAGCATCACAGGCGTAAGCCGAGGCGGTTCAGGCTTGGATTTGAAGTATTCTACCTGCTTGACTGCCTCCGCGGTGAAGTCGCCTACCGCGAGCAGAAGGCGCAGGAGCGCAGAATCAAGCAGGCGCAGATCCCCACTTTCAAAGACTTCGACTCCTTCGACACCGATGCCGCCCATGACCCACAACACCAAGGTGGTTCTCCCCTACGAAAAGGATGAGCAGGAGAAACTAGCGGCCGCCTTTACCGAGGAAAAAAACGGACGGCTCCGCTTCCGCTGCGGATGGGGAGCCGTCCTTATCTTGGAGACAGGCTTGCGCGCGGGTGAGGCGCTGGCGCTGGAATGGGGAGATATCGACGAGGAGAAGCGCACGCTAAAGGTTACAAAAAACATGGTTCGGGTGAACGGGAAGAACACCGTCCAGCGCACCACCAAGACGGACTCGGGCAAGCGCACGGTTCCCCTCAACGGCCGGGCTTTGGAGGCCATCCAACGCCTAAAGGCACAGGAGGTTCACGGATGCCCCTACGTGTTCGCCACCCAGACCGGCAAGTACCTGAGCTACCGAAATCTGCTCGCCACCATGGAGAAGGCCTGCGAAGCGGCGGCCATGGAGCACCGGGGCCTGCACGCACTCCGACACTCCTTCGCTTCGAATCTATACGCTCGGAGCGTAGAGGTCAAGGTCATCTCGAAGCTCCTCGGCCACGCCAGCGTGGAGATTACCTATAACCGATACATTCACTTCTTCGAGGGCGAAATCGACGACACCCTCCGGCAGGCAGTTGGGGCGTGAGGAACGACAAGGCGGGCAGCTCTGCTGGGGACGGCGGAGACGCTCGCCTTTTTTTGACTTGATGCACTAACGAAGGATTTCACAACTGTTCCTCATCCGGCCATTCGCGGTCAAGCTGTTCGGCAAGCTTGAAAAGGTCTTGTCGCCTGTGGATACCAAACTTGTTATACATCTGGTTGGTGTACTTGGTGATCGTCTCAGGTTTCACACCCATTTCTTCGGCAACCTCAGAGCGGCGCAAGCCCCGCATGATGCAATCCGCAAGCTGATGTTCGCGGCGAGTCAGCGGGGAGAGCGTGTGTTGCAATAAGGTCCTCATGCGCAGGGCATGAAGGGAGTCCTCCTCAATTTGCGGTGCGTCATCCGATCCGTTGACGGTCACCAATGCGGGGGCAGGGTCCGGCTGGGTGACCTCGTCCGCTTTCTCCGCAACAACCCCAATCAAATTCTCCAATGTGCGACTACGGAGGCTATATTCCAAATATGGTTCCAACAGCAGATATAGAATAGCAAGCGCAACGGCAATGACGAGATAAACTACATATAGAACAGTCAGATTGTCGCGCAATGCGTCAAGCAACGCCGCCTGTATCAGAGATGCCGCGAACCCAAGCCCCATGATGCCCGGCGTAATGAACCGGGAGGGATACTGCCGCGCCATGACAACGCCGAGGTAGGATGACATACAGCTAACAATCCAGCCCGCACCGAGCAGCGCGCAAGCAGGAAGTGCCAGCACAGGGATATACAGCGAAGCAATGGCTAGGAGAAAGCCGAACGCTCCCACGGCGATCATGGCCGCCGCACTTTTCAGAGGCACGATGTGAAGCCTTTTCCAAAGCGCCGCAAGGCTTATGCCACAGACAGCGGAGGACAGGTAGTATACGGAGATGCCATGTTTCACGCTGTATGCAACAGCACTGCCAAACAACGCAATGACCGACGAGAATCCAATCAGCGCAAAAAGCTGAACCATAAATGCCTTCGGCTTGACAAGGCCGTCAGATTTTTTCGCATGGTCTGGCCAAATGCTTGTAGGCATCTTACAGAAAAATAGCAACAGCATGATAAGGGCAACGATCATGAAGCTATGAAATACGCCAAAGGATACGGGCACCACATCATTCTGCAGGATGGCGATCAAACATCCGGAGGAAATCAAGGAAATGACCACTTCCTCAATCGCCGTTTTCTCCGTAAGCAGATTGACGATGACTGCCATTAGGCTACCGATCAAAAAGATACAGCATAAGGCTTGTACATAAAAAAGCGTCGCTGCCATATACGGCGCGAGCGGCAAATAGAGCATCAGTGCGCAAAGTAAGGCAGTGCCGACGCTTATCCTTGCCGCCATCACGCTGTGTCGCTGTAAGAAGACCAGAAACAGAATGTCTAAAATAAATCCTGCCGCAACAAGGGTGGCGATCACCCCGCTGTCTACCGCAAAGGGGATCGGCGTTCTGGCTCCGATTGAAAGGGTTTTGCCGGAAAACAGCATGACCCCCATCTGCCACGTTGTAAACATAGAAAGGCAAAGGAGCCATGGTAACCCCACGCTTAGCCGCTTATCTTCATTCAGGGCGAGCATCGGATGGCGATTCATTCTTGCCCCCTTTTTCTTCAATGCCCATATTATAGTGGATCGGGCAGGTTCAGTCAACGGAATGCTGGTTTTCTTCAGAGAACTGCACGTCTCATCCATACCTTATGGATGGTTTCCCTGGGGAAACGTGCTATTCTGACCGTAGCATTCGTGCGGGAAAGCGGGGTGAGTACCATTGAGCAGTAAAGGGTTAACGCCCCCTATGCGGCCATCGCAGCAAGCGTTTGAGCGGCAAATCCAATATGACTCGTCCACCCAAACCTTTACGGCGCATTGTGCTGTCTGCGGACAGGCGAAACAACAAAGGGAACGGTGGTTTCACAGCCGCGACAAAACGATCCTAAATCTGCGCCGGAAGCTGTTGTTTTGCGGCATCTGCGGCAAGTGGGCATGCGAGGACTGCTTTTTGATCGACGATGGAAAAGGCAATGGCATCGGCATTTGTACCGCATGTGCTTCGGCACAAGGTATGACCGGACTGACCAGCGCACAATTTGAGGAGGCGTGGCCGGACATACAGCACCCGATCCGAAAAAGGCTGGAGGCCGCAAGGCGAGCCGCTCAAAAGAGCAATCAAGACAAACGATGAGGGGGTATTTTATATGAAACGGATTCTATCTTTTATTTTAGCGTCTACACTCATGTTGGCGCTCGGCGGGTGCGGAACAAAAGAACCTGTGGGAAACAAAGAAACTGGAGGGAAAGCAACGATGGAACTTAAGTCTATGATAACGCTTCCGGACTATCTGCCCAAGGATTTTCGGCTCTTTCCGGATGGTGCCGTGATCGTTGATGGACGCGAACACCCGCCGGCAAAGGCATACGAAATCACATATCTCAGTGACAGTTCCCTCGAAACGCTACGGGACTTTTATAAGGCCGCACTGAAGGATGGCAAAAACTTCTCTTCGACGGAATTTGGGGATGGATATAACGTTTCCGCCAAGATAAACGATATTGATTATATCGCAACGATCCTCAAACTAACCATGGGCCCGGATACCGGAAGATCATCCGTACACTTGAGCGTTAGGGGGCTAAAAGAAATCTCCGATGGCAGCGATAAGCCCAAGGGCGAGGGTAAGGCATGGCCTTCCGCAGATTTGCCCGGCGTTCCTGAGCTTAAGGGACATATCAAAAGCGTCGAAATCGATGAAGATGACCATGTTGTCAGAGTTGATGTAATCGTGGATAGCGCCGATGCGGTGAGGAACTACGTTGGAGAACTTGAAAATGCAGGATTTAGGAATCTCCCATCTCCCGAGAACTTGGAAGACGAGCACATGGAGTTTGATGGTTCAAGTAACGCTAGTTATATCAACATTGGTTATAAGGGTTCGGAAAAATCCGTGTGTATCCAGTATATGAAAAGCGGGGAGTAATGATATGGCGAGTTGCAAGCAGCCCTGTATCCATTGCGGAGAATTGATCGAACGGGATTCACGCCTTTGCGCCAAATGCAATCGTCGCAACCCATTTGGATATTACTGTCCGACCTGCCTGCGTGAGATACAAAAAGGGCAGATGCTCTGCTCCGGCTGCGGCAGACCGCTCTATGTAAGTTGCTCCGCCTGTAAGCAGCAGACATTTGTGGGTGAGTGTTGCGAGGCTTGCGGCGCAAGTTTGCTGGTTTCCTGCGTGAATCCCCGCTGCGGCGATGTGCAATTCTTTGAAAATACACAGTGCACGACCTGTGGTAAGAAAATAAAGCGATAAGTTGGAGGGAGATAATCGTGCTACAAGCATTTACGCGAAACTACGAGGACAATTCAACCGATGCCGGATTCCAGTTCACCTTTTACTGCGACATCTGCAACGATGGCTACAAATCCAGCTTTATCGAGAGCAGCACCTACAAAAAGCGTGGGTTTATGCGCGGCATCGGGGAAGGAGCATATATTTTGGGCAATCTGGCGGGCGGTGCATTCCATAACTTAGGTTGGGGTGCAAGCCGCGCGTCGGATATTCTATCGGAGCGATTTCATGGTCAGTCACCCGATTGGCAAAAGGAACACGAGCAAGCCTTCGAGCGCGGGCAGAACGAAGCAAAACGGCATTTCCACCGCTGCCATTCCTGCAACAGCTATGCGTGCGATTCCTGTCATAACGAGGACGAGGGGCTCTGCACCAACTGCGCCCCCCGGCAGGAAATTGCAGTAGCAAAAGCCCGCGCCGATGCTATGCGGCGCAATATCGAAGAAGCAAGTGAGACCACAACCGTATGGCAGGGCAAGATTGACAGCAAAACCACTGTCTGCCAAACCTGCGGGAAGCCTGCGGGTGCAGGGAAATTCTGCAACAACTGCGGGGCCTCGATGGATTTGAAACCCTGCCCCAAATGCGGCGCAAAAAACGCGCAAACCGTTCGCTTTTGCAATAACTGTGGGCAGAATCTGGCGCAGGCGGAAACGTCAAGCGGCAAATGCGGCTCGTGCGGGGAGCAGAATCCACCCGGCACCAAGTTCTGCGGCGGCTGCGGAGGCAAGCTGCAGGTCTAAGCGGTCTCGTACACAGAATCAGAAATAGGAGGGTTTCACCATGATGAAAAGATTGGTTTCCGTACTTGTTTTGTTGATGCTGCTTATTCCAATTGCTGTTCCGGCGCATGGTGCGCCGCCCCAAGGTGTTGACCGCAGCAAGATTAAGCCTCTTTTGTCAGAGCGTTATCCCGTCATTTTCACAGTGGGCAAGCTTTCTTTTGAAGGGCAGTTGGCTCGCTTGCGGCAGCCAACAGAAGAAGATATTCAAAAAGCCATCGAGAAAACGCTGAAACAATTCGAAAAAACCGAGGCGGAGATTGGCGAGGCAGCGGCTTTGGTGGAAAAGGTTACCCGCGACAATACCTTTACAGTAGAGGACTCAAAACGCGTAGGAAAGGAAATTCGCGAGTTCATTCTGAAGGCGACAAACCTTGATACGCCCGTGGAGGTCATAGAGCATATTATTGGTCTGAACGATCGTCCGCTGGATGAATTTATTCTGGATACGGCAGAGGACGCGCTGCAAGATAAGACGGTTGATTTGATATTGGGTGAGGTCGGCGGGCCCGTAACGAAGGTCGCCGAGGGCTTGATGTTCTTATCAGAAAAGTATGAGCAGGATAAGCAAAAATGGAAAGACAGAGCAGATGCCGTAAACGCTAACCGGCTGCTGATGGATTTTTACAAGAAACTGAACGAAAACTTGGGGTTTATGGCAGACGAACTTCCCCAGGGCTGGAGAATATCTATGGTGGATGCGATGAACAACAGATATTTTACTTTCTTTGGAATACCAGGCAATTTGGAAACGTGGACAGTTAATATGTCGCTCGATAAAGATGACAAGGGGGTTACGAGAGGGCCTGAGGGGAAATATATAGGTCATATCGAAATTGAAATCAAGTATGAAATGAGCAAATTTGACGAAGGGATACCAGATAAATACCAAGATTGGATCGAAGGATTGTATTCGGCTGTGAATGAAGAGATCGGATTTAAGTGGACTTATAACAATGAAGGTTCATGCACAAAAATCTACCGAGATTTGATGGAGCCCGAGCATTACAGCGTTCATATATTTACGATGGGGCGCGGGAAGATTCCCATGGATTTCACCGACGTTGACGATTATAAAATAATAGAGATTGATCGGACGATAGAAAGAAGCATGGATCATGCTGTTGAAGGTGCCACTTTTCAGGCGAAAAGCACGATGACATTCAAGGCAGACAACAAAGAGGAACTTCTGTATACCTACGATCCGCAGTACTTCAAGGTAAGCATAGGTGGGCGCGCAAAAACAATACCCGAGCAAAGGGTCACAGGTGAAGTCCCTTGGGATTCATCGATATGGGATTCCTGGGACAAAAATGATAAGGAGCTAGAAATCATCTTCCCTGAAAAATAGTGGGGAGATGATACGCTTCGGCAGGCAGTTGGGGCATGAGGAACGACAAGGCGGGCGGCTCTGCTGGGATGGCGGAGGCGCTCGTCTTTTTTATTATAGCTACTGTAAGATTGTCAAACATGTTGGACAGTGAAGGCAGCGAGGACCTCCTTGGGGAGACGCCAGGAAAGAGGGCGCATCGGGAGGTTGTTGGAGCGGGCTTGGTGAGCAGCGAGCTGCTCACCGAGGTCAGCGAGGGAGAAGAAGCGGTGGGTGGTATAGAAACGCTTCTGGTCCTCCCTGTGGCTGCGTTCGACCTTGTCTGCGTATTCCGGCGGACTTGAACTGAGTATTCGCACGCAACTCGGGCAGCCAATCACACAGCATTCGGTCACCCATTCGCATGACATTCGGGCAGTCGTACGCATAAGAATCGGCCAAGCTCGACACCTCAGAAAGCCCCTGTTGTACAATAAGGGAAACGGGTTTGTACGGGGGCGAGAAGATGAGGAGTAACCGCTCAATAATCCCGCGAATCGAAAAACGAGGATGTTTATACGAGAATTGATGCAGGGGCTTGAAAGACTCTGACAAGAACTCGCATACCGACCAGTGAGTTTCTCGCCCACGAGGACTGGCGCATTGAGCTGATGCTGGCGCAGGACGACGAGGCGATCCGCAAGCTCAAGGAAGCCCGGCATGAACGCGATAAGCTGGAGCGGCAGCGTAGCCAAAGTTGAAGTACAACCCAATTGGAGGTACTTGCTTTGATGATGGTTTCCTTGGCTGCTATAAAATGATATGAATACGTCGCGTGAAAATGGACACGCGCGACGCGAAGACTGAACACGGGCGTCGCGTGGAATGGACACGCGCGACGCGAAGACTGAATACGGGCTGGGCGCGCGTTAGCTGTCGAAAGGCCGTTCCAGAAAAAGGAGGGCAGCCGCGCCAGCCTGTTCGCGCAGGAGAAGACCTATCTGCAGAAGCTACCGAGCCATCCGTTCGAACTGGCGGAGTACCGGAAAGCCACGGTTCAGTTAGGCGGCCATATCCAGGTGGATTTCCAAAACTACTCCGTGCCATTCGACTACATCAAGCGCAAGGTGGATGTGCGGCTCACGCGGTATGCGGTCGAAGTCCTCTGCGACGGCAACCGCATCTGCTCCCATCCGCGCCTGTACGGCCCCAAGGGGCAGTACAGCACCGCTGACGACCACTTGACCCCGAACCAGCGGAAATTCCTGGAGTGGAACGGGGACAGGTTCAGAAAGTGGGCGGCGAAGATCGGGCCGAGCGCCGCCGGCATGGTGGAAGCGATCCTCGCAGGGCACAAGGTGGAGCAGCAGGGGTACAAGGCCTGCATGGGCCTTCTCCAGATGGCGGAAACATACGCTCCCCAGCGGTTGGACGCCGCCTGCGCGAAGGCGCTGCGCTACTCGCCGCGCCCCAGCTGGAAAAGCGTCCAGACAATCCTCAAATCCGGGCAGGACTTGATCCTCGAAGAGGAATCAGAACCCGCCAAGCCGTCCAATGTCGGCTTCACGCGGGGAGCCGCCTATTTTGGAAGGGGGCGGGACTGATGCTCGACAAAGCAACCGCCTCCAAACTGCGGGAGTTGAAACTCAGCCACATGGCCAAGGCTTTCAGCACATACTTCAGCGACCAATCGGCAGACGGGCTTCGCAACGTCTTGTTGATCCGCATAGGATCACCCCTGCACACGCGGGGAGCAGTGTGCAGCCCCGCCTGCCAAGTTTCGTATGCCGGGATCACCCCCGCACACGCGGGGAGCAGCCTGTGGCGGCTGATCGTGCGGCGGGTGGTGGAGGATCACCCCCGCACACGCGGGGAGCAGACGCGTATATGCGCCAATGGTGGCCAATGCCCGGGATCACCCCCGCACACGCGGGGAGCAGAAGGTGGCGGCTAACCCGTTTGCTTATGCGGTAGGATCACCCCCGCATACGCGGGGAGCAGGCCAACGCAATGGATCACGACATACGGATACAGGGATCACCCCCGCACACGCGGGGAGCAGGTGACCGTCCTGTCCGCCGCCGATCCTGCGCGGGGATCACCCCCGCACACGCGGGGAGCAGCGTCCCTTATATCCCCCAGCTGCTGCCCGGCGAGGATCACCCCCGCACACGCGGGGAGCAGTTCGTGTTCATTCCAGTGTCCTCCACTCTCTTAGGATCACCCCCGCACACGCGGGGAGCAGTGCGCGGTACGGACTACTGGACGGCTGACGATAGGATCACCCCCGCACACGCGGGGAGCAGTG
This sequence comes from Anaerozeibacter quisquiliarum, assembly GCF_051162045.1. Lineage (NCBI taxonomy): Bacteria > Bacillati > Bacillota > Clostridia > Eubacteriales > Anaerozeibacteraceae > Anaerozeibacter > Anaerozeibacter quisquiliarum. Next base: position 25,224 of record NZ_JBISDI010000003.1, on the reverse strand, counting down.
GATCATGACCGCCATCTCGATTGTGATCGCGGGATCACCCCCGCACACGCGGGGAGCAGAGTATGAACCGTCCTGGCCCTTTGATGCAGAAAGGATCACCCCCGCACACGCGGGGAGCAGGCATCCAAGTCCTCAATGCCTGTACTCCAGCGGGGATCACCCCCGCACACGCGGGGAGCAGCACCACGGCAGCCATACGTCTACGTCGGTGGCGGGATCACCCCCGCACACGCGGGGAGCAGCCTTCCGGCGCGCTGGTTCTTGACACTGGCCTAGGATCACCCCCGCACACGCGGGGAGCAGAGCCATACTATCACAAGCGGTACGAACATGGGGGGATCACCCCCGCACACGCGGGGAGCAGCTTGACCGAACGACAGCCGAGGCCCTGTCGCAGGGATCACCCCCGCACACGCGGGGAGCAGCCATTGCGTTGGCGATTGCTTCGATAGTCGCGAGGATCACCCCCGCACACGCGGGGAGCAGCATGAGTGCTGTATCATTGCCACCTTGGCGGCGGGATCACCCCCGCACACGCGGGGAGCAGTTAGCCAGTACAAGCAACAGATAGCCTAAAAGAGGATCACCCCCGCACACGCGGGGAGCAGTTAGCCAGTACAAGCAACAGATAGCCTAAAAGAGGATCACCCCCCGCACACGCGGGGAGCAGGCCAACGCCATGGATCACGACTTGCGGATACAGGGATCACCCCCGCACACGCGGGGAGCAGGACTTGCACGACCCGTTTTGATTAGCTTCATCGGGATCACCCCCGCACACGCGGGGAGCAGGACTACGACGCCGCAAAGCCGGTGGTATACGAAGGATCACCCCCGCACACGCGGGGAGCAGGACTACGACGCCGCAAAGCCGGTGGTATACGAAGGATCACCCCCGCACACGCGGGGAGCAGGCGAATAACATAGACGAAGCGTGGGAACATTGGGGATCACCCCCGCACACGCGGGGAGCAGAGTTCACCGGCAATGTAGTCCATCTTGGTCGGAGGATCACCCCCGCACACGCGGGGAGCAGCAGGTCGCCAAGCCATCGCTCGATGTGCTCGGGGGATCACCCCCGCACACGCGGGGAGCAGTCCTGTAACATCCGCCTTACTTTTTCCCACTGGGGATCACCCCCGCACACGCGGGGAGCAGTCCCTTATAAAAACTGCAAGCATATCGTACAAGGATCACCCCCGCACACGCGGGGAGCAGCATTTCCTCGCGCTAGGGCGGGTAGACGCGATAGGATCACCCCCGCACACGCGGGGAGCAGCAGCGTGACAATCGTGACGTCATTTCCTATATGGGATCACCCCCGCACACGCGGGGAGCAGCGGCTATCTTGAGGTGCCAATGGGAAATACTTGGGATCACCCCCGCACACGCGGGGAGCAGCTGTTGGGTGACAGCCGAGCGATTGACCTTGGAGGATCACCCCCGCACACGCGGGGAGCAGGCAAATGCGCAGCTTGTGGACGGTGTTATCCAAGGATCACCCCCGCACACGCGGGGAGCAGTATTCACGCCATGCTGCGACCTGTGGTCTTGCAGGATCACCCCCGCACACGCGGGGAGCAGGCTTGGAAAAGTCAACAAATTCGTACCTTTTTGGAAAGCTTATCCCCTCATTTCATTTAGTTTCTCGTAGAGCTGCTTTGTGGTCAGGCAGTCCGCTAGGCTGCGGTGCTTTGCACTCACGGTCAGTTGGAAGTGTTCGGCCAGCGTCTGCAGTTTGCAATCGGGGACGTCCTTTACCGTCCGCCTTGCCAGTTCGCATGTGTCGATGGATGGGTTCGAAAACAGAGGCAATTCGCAATCTCCGCATGCGGCGCGCAGGAAATTGCAGTCGAATTCCGCATTGTGCGAGATGACCGGCAGCGGGCCGATGAATTGCAGGAATGCCGGCATTACCTCCTGCAGAGTCTTGCCCTCCGCCTCCAGCAATGCCCCGGTTAACCCCGTGAGGCGTTCGATCTCCGGCGAAATGCGCGCTTTGGGACGCAGGAGTTCTTGAAATTCCGCCTCGATCTGTCCTGCGCAGACGATCAGTGCGCCAACTTCAATGATTTCATCGTGCTCGGGCGAAAGGCCCGTCGTTTCAAGATCGATCACGGCATATCGCTCTAGGGCGGGGCTTTTTCGACGCGGTTTTCCGCTCATCGCACGGGCCATGTGCATCTTCGACGCGTTGCTATGGCTGGGTTTGACCTCTGCGACGGGCGTAAAAGCGGGCGCAGGGCGCAGCATCAGCTTGAACCCATCAAAGTCAATCGGCTTTAAGCGTGCGTTGTGCACGCGAAAGTCCATTCGCTGTTCGTTCCGGGCGCTGAACACGATCGTCGCACGGCCGCATTTGGCATTGTCACAAACCTTCTTCCACAACTCCTCCCGCACGCGAGCGCTGACATGCCCCACATAAACCCCTGTATCAATCTCCTGCAGCCATTTCGTCAGATCCCCGCGCAGCGCGGGAGGACAATCTGTGAGCGTCAGGACGAGCATCGCTTCACCACCTCAATCACTATGCACCAGCGTACCACTTCCCACCGCATCTGCGTGCAGGAACATGGCATCCATATCCCGCCCATAGGCGTTCCCGCTCGCGGCCAATCCGCCCTTTTCATCCCAGAGATAGAGCACATTGGCCTGCGGCTCCTCAAGGGCGGCCTCCTCTCCCAACAGCAGCTTTCGCACATCCGTTGTGATCCGCTCAAGTATGCGGCCATCGGAAATGGCATCGCGCACGGCGCGCCTCGTGACGCCGCCGGCGTCGGCGGGGTTTTCGGACGCGACCCTGAACGCGATGGGAATCGTGATTTCCGCCTTGTAGAGATCGGCGATGTCGTAGACGAACGATCGCTCGTGCCCGGTGTGCACAAAACCCAGCCCAGGCGAGCAGCCGAGCGCTGCGATCACGCTGTGAACGACGCCGTAGAGGCAGGCATGCGCCGACGAGAGGGCCATGTTGATGGCATTACCGGCCTCAAAGTTCGCCGGGTCATATTCGCGCCCATGCCAAGGCACGCCGGTCTCTCGGGAGGCCGCCCTGTAGGTGGCGCGAATGCGCGCGCCCTCGCGTCCGCGCAGCTGCTGCATGGTAAGGGTCGACACATCCTCGTCCGGGAAGCGCATCTGATACATCCTGCGCGCGACGGCGAGGCGCCGGCGCATGTTCGAGACCAGTTCCGCCTGCCGGACGAGCAATCTCGACGAATGGGTGAGCGGGCGGCCGTGCGCATAGAAGCGCACGCCATGTTCGCCCACCCAAATGATGCTGGTTCCGGTATCGCCGATCAATTCCATCGCGCGGTGCGAGATCGAAGTGCCGGGGCCGAGCAGCAGCACGCCGAGCGATGCTGCGGGAACGTGCACCGTGCCCCGCGCATCGGCGACGGTGATCGCCCCATCCTGCCGGTTGATCAGGCAGCGTTCAAGGTACAGGAAGGACATCCTGTCGCGAATCTGCGGCAGCACATGCAGATCGGGCTTCTCAATTCCGGGAATATCCGCCACCTTCATCGCCCTCCGATGCGCGCAATCGTCATCAGGCCACAGCCATATGCCTTGCCCCTTCCGATGCCCCCCGCGAGCAGTTCCCGGAATAGCGCGGGATCGGATATGGTCAGCCTGCCCTCAAAGGTCACCGCAAGCAACGACACCTCGCCGCCGCCTTTGCGGAATTTGTGCCACTGACTGTGCACCACATCGAACGCATTCTCCTCCACGGCGAATCCGTGCGCTTCGGCGCGTTCGACAAGCCAGGCCCTCTGCTGGTCAAGCGTAACGTGATTGTACAGCCTGCCGCGGCTCCTCTCCCCCTCGCGCTCCCGCGTGCTGCTGCGCACGGGGTTGGCGCGCAGACGGAACTGCCATCGCTGGCCAGCGGCGAGGCGATTCATAAATGCGTCATATGGCTTCACTTCCCACGAGGGCGAGAGACCCTCCCTGCCATATCGCTTGGCAAGCGCTTCAAAATCCGGCGGCACTTCGCTTAGAATCATCAGGTAGGGCTGGCCGCCGAGGGCGTCGACGCGCCAGAGGTTGCGCCGCCGCGCGCCGCTGAAGCACCCTTCCACCGCACCATGCAGCAGATTTGGAAATGCCATCAGCCGCATGGTTTCGCTCCTGCCCGCATCGAGGACAATTCTCGATAGATACATCGTCATCCCTCCAATTCGCGCATCGGATCGTGCAGCGTCGGCGGCTGCGCGGGCGTTGTGTTCGACGCGGCATACGCCTCGCATACGCTCCGAAATCCATATTCCCGCCGCCTTTGATCAAACGACAGCGGCACATCGCAAGCGAAGCGCGCATCCCCTCCCGCCTCTCCATCCATTTGAATGCGCATCCGGGATTGCCCGTCTTCTGCAAGCGGCGGCTCGCTCGCGAGCGCTTCGCCCAGCGATCCTTCGCGCAGGCCGAGCGATATTCTGCCCTCCGGCGGGCACGAACGCCTGCCCAGAAACAGCGGAAACCGGGGGCTTGTGAGCGCGCGCTCGATCTCAAGAAGCAGCATTTCCTCCCCCTCGAGCCCGGCCAGAAAGATCGCGCCGCAGAGGTAATAGCGGTTTGTCACATAGGCGGATTTGCTGCTCTTTGCCGTGTGATAGTCGCGCAGCAGCACGCCCTCGCGATCGATGCGCACGCCAAAGCGCAGCGCGGCGAGATCCTCGATACCCGCATGGCGATGCCTGCCAAGCGCCGCCGCGGCGAGCCCGATCACGCCGCTCTTGGTCGGCGCGCGCTCTGTTCCCCTGCGGTCGTACTTTGCGTCGACGCCCCAGGATTGCATCGGCGCGGCCAGCCGCATCAAAAGCGTGCTCATTTGGCCGCTCCTTCGCCCGTCAGGCGCGCACTGAGATCGACGGCGAGTGCGTCCAGCGCCGAGGACATGGGCACGGCCTCGCCGAGATCGCTCAGCAGCTTGCCGACCACATAGGCCGCCTCCGGCTCGCCTGCGAAGCTCATGTACGATTCCATCGCATGCGCTGAGAGCCGCTTTGCAGACGCGGCGGCATATCCCTCGTCGCTCGCGGGCACCGGCCTTTCAAACGCGCCGACGAGATTCAGCGGCTGATCCGTCCTGAGGGTCACGAGCATCGCGTCCGGCAGCGTGCGGTTGGCGAAGGTGTTCTGCTTGCCTGTTGGCATGGAGGTTGCAAACGCGCGGACGAACTCGCACGCCACGTCGATTGCGCCACCCTTGAGCTGCCTATACAACTCGTGCACCGCAATGGTGGCATAGCGGTAGAGCGTGGCGGAATTGAACTCGACCATGCCGATGTGGCCGGCGCCGGCGTTGTCCTCGGGCGACATATCGTCCACGGCGGTAAAGTAATCGTATTCATTGGCTACCCTGTGGGTCGAGATGGCATGCGCGACCTGCGCGCTGGCATCGTTGTTGAGTGTCGGATCGTCGGCCACCATGCGGCCAAAGAGCGCGATGTCCACGCTCGGACTCTCCCGCAAAGCCGCCTGCGCCATCTTCTTGTCCGCCTTCGGGTTTTGCACGATTAGCTCCGCCAGTGCCTGCGCCTGCGCGGCGCTCATGAAGAACAGGGCGTCGGTTCCCTTGTCTTCCGACTTGATCTTGAGTCCCGCGGTCTCGAGAATCTTCCGCGCGCTTGCCTCCGGCTTCTCGTCGCCGAGCTTGCGGATCTCCTCCGCCACGAGGCCGACGATCTTCTTCGTGCGATAGCCGAGCCTGTCCTCGGTGAAGGTATCGCGGAACATCATGCGCATGGCGCGCTTCCAGCTCTGCGACGATGCGCGCGCGCGTGTGACGCCGCCGTAGAAGGCGGTCTTGGGGCTGCCGGTATCATCGCGGTTTACACAGCTCGGGGGCACAGTCTGTATCACATGTACATCCAGAAACAACCTCTCGTTGCCGTTCATAGAAATTCCTCCTTTATTCGCCATCCTGCGCCTGTTTGAAACGATAAAAATCCCTGCCCCAGTTGAGGCGCACGGAATCGCGCGCACCGGAAAACTGATAGCGGTAGATGTCCTCGGTCAATTGCGCATAGTCGAGCGCAATATCCTCACTCTTTAGCAACTGTATCAGCCCCCGCAGATGGTTCGAGAGCTCGATCAGGCCGCCCGCAGTCGCGACGGCGTCGAACCGGCGTTTGATGCGGGATTCTTCGTCCTCTCCATGCACCAGATCGCGCACTGCCATGCCCAGCCGGTGCCCCTGCCGGTGCATGGACTTCTCCCGCGGGGATTTCCCCTGTTGGTGCAGCGCATAGAGCGTGAGCGCGGTGTGCACCGCCCACTCGGCGCGCGTGGGTTTGTTGCCCGCGCCCATCAGGTCCTCCGGAAGGCCCTGAAATGTTGCGTTCCAAAGTTCCGGCGCGCTTCCCGGTGGCTTGCCGATTCCGCGCCGAAGCTGTGCCAGCGTCGCGCGCATCGCCGATTCGCCTCCGCCCGCGAGCGCCTTGATCCTATGGCTTACGAACAGCCCCGTCCGTCTTGCCTCGTCCGCCATCGTCCTGTCCTCCCTTCAATGCCTCCCGGCTGGATGTGCCGTAAAGAAACCAGTTGTATGCCTCCGGCGCCGTATAGCGCCGGGATCTTTTGTTCTCGGTGATCGTCCGCCCGACAAAGGCATTCGCACCGGAGCGGTGCACGAGTTCCGCACCGAGCGCACGCACAATTCCGCGCGCCCGCTCCCACCACGCATCGCAAGCGGCGTCGATCTCGGTCTCTGCCGGGTCGATGCCCTCGAGCCACGCGCGAAACGGCAAATCCAGCCGGTAATAGGCCTGCTCCTTGGCCATGTTCCGGGCGTGGCCGCCATCGCTGTCCCCCGCCGCCTTGGCAAGATCTTGCGCCAACCGCCCGACGCGGTTCACCAGTAGTTCGATCGTTTGGATCTCCTCAACGATGCGCCCCATCCACGCGTCGCCCATCGCCGTAAGCAGCCCGGCATTGAAGGCGATTGAATCCTGCATGACATCGTCGACAAAGAAGTCCTTGTCCCCATACTTCACGCCCGTGATCTCAAATTGGAACTGCGCGCGCGAAATCCAGTCCCGCTTGCGAAGCTCCACCAGCCACTCGACGATGCCGGGCAACTTGCGCGAATCTCCGGAGGAAAAGAGTGCGGAGAAGTCCCGCCACATCTGGCGCGCGGGGTCGTGTCGGCGCGGCAGATACTCCGCCGGGGTCTTCTTGGCATCCAGGCGCCAAACGGTCATCGGCTCCACGAGTGCGTTCTCCCTGGGGAAGAAGTCCCCACCGAGAAGCAAATAGCCGGTGACATACTCCCCCTCCCGCTTCAAAAGCAATCTACGCGACTGTAGCGTGTAGAGCTCGGAGAGGTTGTCGGGCAGTGGGATCTCGGTGCGCTCGGCGGCGTGCGGCCGTTCTAGTTCCCAGGCCGGCCGCTCCTCACCCCAGAGATTCTGCGCCGCATCCCGCGCCATCACGAGATTGAGCATCAGCGTCTCAAAGAGATTCCCCCCGAGGGCGACGATGATCCCCAGCTTGCCGAGCCAGCCCACGCCGGGGCTCGGCATCGACGCGCCGCGCACCGAAGGCTTCGAGGATGTGTCGTCAAACGCATTGACGTATAGGAGCCAGCGCGCCGCCTCGGGATAGCGCAATCGCTCCTTTTCCCTCCCCGTGCGCAGCGGAAAAAGGCGCACCTTGTTCGCGCTCTCGGCCAGCGCGCCGTTGAGTTTCGCGGAGGCGTACTCCGTGCCTCTATCGATCCCCGCCACCTGATAGAACGGTCGCGTCGGATGGAACAGGTAAAAGCGCTCCTCAAAATGCGTCAAATACGCCTCGAGAATTTCGTAGGGAAATGCACCGTGCTCCCACAGCGCCTTCCAGCGCACGAGTGCCTCCTCTGGATTGTGCAGCTCGACATACTCCCCCTCCGGTTCATAGACCGAGAACACCGCGTGCAGCACGGCCAGCAGCAGGCGCAGCATCGCGACATCCTGCGTCGGCAATTCGCCGCAGAGGCCGCGACATCGGTGCGCATCTCGCAGTAGCTCAAGCAGCGATAGCTCCTCCACCGCGCCGTCCGGCCGCATCACCCGTATCCACCTCTCTCGGATAAGGTTGAATTCCCTATCCCCCATCGCGTTTCTCCTCCTTTTCATAGGTAAGGCCGTCTAGGCGGTCGTAGCGCAAACAATAGCCTCCCAGCCGCATGGTACAATTCTCATCCATTGGCAGAATCAGCTCGCCCTTGAGCCAGGGGGATGCGCTCCAGGCGGCGAAGCGTTCCGCATGGATCTCCTCGAGCTCCTTGATCGTCCGCTCGATGGCCCAGGGCGCGCACAGCGGCTGCGGCATGCGCAGGCGCTGTCGGGCGATTGCCTGCGCGAGGCGGTCGGGAATCTCGCCCTCGGGAATCTCTCGCCCACCCTCGATCCACGGGAGGAACCGCAGCCTCCCGCCCGACTCGATCAAGAGCAGCACCTCGAAGGATTCATCTGAATCGCGTACCTTTGCCTCTCCCCTCTGCTCGGAGAGGCCCGCCCCGCCCTCCAATTCCTCCGCGCCCGCGTTCAGCCAGTCCGTGAGCACATTGCCCGGCCCATCCCACGGCGGATGGATGCGGAATGCGTCGGCACGCCGCTCCTTGCGCGCGGTCAGGTTCAGCCACTCCTCCTTCGCCTGCGCATAGCCCGGGGGCTCTATGGGCGGCGGTATGTCGTCGTCGTACACATCCTGCACAAGGCCCGGCACATCGCGCGGCAGCACGATGTGATCCGGCAAAAACGCCTGCGTGCGCATCAGCGGGTAGGACTTGTATATCTGCTCCGTGCCCTCTTCAAAACCTCCACCCGTGGGTCGGAGAATCAGGCAGAGCGCGCGGCGCAGCTTTTCGGGCCGCTCCCGGTCGTGCCTGTGCATCCTGCCCATGCGCTGGATCAGCAAATCCATCGGGCACAGGTCGGTGACCAGCACATCGAAATCGATATCGAGAGATTGCTCCAGAACCTGCGTACCGACGACGACACAAAGCGACGGCCGCTTGGCTTCGGTGGGCTTCCCCAACGCGCCACGCAATTGCTCCTCGTTCCGCGCGCGATCCGGGGCGAGAAAGCGCGCGTGCTGGAGCATTACCCGCTCTTCTCCGAAGCGGGCGCGCATCGCCCGCGCCACGGCCTGCGCACGCCGAACGGTGTTGACGATCACGCCCGCGCAGCCGCCGTCCGCAAGAAGCGCGCAGAGCCTGTCCGCCAGCCCTTCTTCGTCAATGTATTGTATCGATACCTCGTGCGCACTCCCGTCGTCGGGCAGCGCCGCGCTGCGGATTTCGCGCCCGTCGGTGTAGGTCATCAGGGGATAGGCGCGGCTGTCCGCCCATTCCCGAACCTGCTCGGGCGCACGATTTCCGCGCCCAAGCACATCGCGCCGTCCCGAAGGAGGCTTTTTTGCGTTCAGATACGCCTCGACAAGCGCGGCGCGCCGCTTCGCGGGCAGCGTCGCCGAGAGCACGATCACCGGCACGCGGTACGCGCCCAGCCACCGAAGCGCCATGTCGAGGTATTGGCTCATATACGCATCATAGGCGTGGCACTCATCGATGATTACGACCTTGTTGGCAAGCCCAAGGTGCCGGAGCATCGCGTGCTTCTGCTTGAGCGCCATCAACAGCAACTGGTCGATCGTGCCGACGACGAAGTCCGCGAGAAGTGCCTTTTTCGGGCCCTCGAACCAGCCGTGCACATAAGCGCCGGATGCATCCTCATCGTAAATGCCGCGCCCACCCTCAAAGAGCGCGCGATAGTCCTCGTTAAACTGCGCCTTGCCGTGGGCGAGAACCATCGCATGCCCACCGTCCTCCAGCGCGTCCAACCACTTGCGCACGCGCGGAAAGATGCCGTCGGACGTGGCCTGCGTGGGCAGCGCGAAGAACACGCCGCTGCGTTTCGCCCTGCTGCCAAAGGCCTCCGACATCGCGAGGGCGCTCTCCGTCTTGCCGATGCCGGTGGCGGCCTCGAGTATGCAGATGCCCGGCTCATAGATGTTAAGGGCGACGGTCGGCGCGGCCAATTGCATCGGGCGCGGGTCGAAGCCAACGCCAAAGCGATATGGGTAGAACAGCTCCGGCTGCATCCAATCGTGGCTGATTTCCCAGGGCTCCGGGAGGCGCAGTTTCTCCCACGCCACATCCGCGCGCGCCTGCGAATCGAGGCGGCGCACATTGTCCTCGATGCGAATATAGGGAAACAATCTCTCGTTGCTGGCAATCCAATCGGCCATGATGAGAAGTCCGCTCAGCAGTACCTGCGCGGATAAATTGGGAACAGGTAGTTTTTCCGGCGCCTCAAAACCGGCCATTTGTAGCGCAGACTGCAAAAGTTCGCGCTGGACGGATGTCCATGCCTCCCTGCCGATCGGACCCATATGGTAGTTCGTCGGATGTGCCTCGATTGGATGATTTACGATGGAAAAGCCAGAGGCAGGCTTGCCGTGATGCGCGCCGAGAATCGCCGCGACCTGTTCGCTCACGCCCTCGCGCCGCAAAAGAAGCTGCGTGGCAAACGCATGCGGCGAGGCGGATGGATGCGAGAACTCCCGAAAGGGTCGGGTGGGGAGACCCGCGGCGAGGATGCTCTCCCCGATGCGCAGATCGAGATCGAGCGGGATATATGCGGAGCTCTTGGCCTGGAAGACAGGCGTCGCCTTGCCGATGTCGTGCGCCGCCGCCAAAAAGATAAACAGCCGCCTGGTATCCTCAGGGGTCGACGACGCCTGCTCGACCGCGCGCCGGACACCCCCACAGAGCCACCCGTCCCATAGGCGCTCCGCGACCGCAGCGCTGTCCGCGAGGTGAACGACGAGCGGCAGCCAATGAGGGTTGCCATCCCTCGCCTTTTTTGCCCAGAGCGACAGTGTCGCCGTCGATTGATCGAACATACCGACGCCCTCCGATTTTGGCTGGTTGTTCTTATGATATTATAACACAGAGCATCCAAATCCCTTTATGCATAGGAAAAGGACTTTAGGTCACAATATAATCCATTTTTAAGGCAGTGACTCTAACATAATCGCCTTTCTAGATAACCGATATCTTAGCACATTATCCAAGGATTATCAACCCATATCCCGGCTATCATTGTATAATATTATTCCGCCATCGTAATAAAGGTATGCCAATGATACTCCATGTATATGCCTAAAACCGATTGCCGATGGTTAGGGCTAAGGAGAACCGTCTCAGAGGAGACTACTGCAAATCAAGGATGCCGGCCTCCTCAATACGGACGGAAATCAGCGCCGCCTTGGAGAAAACGTCCCCTCAGGGCTGGCATCTCGGCCGCAGAATGGAGCTTATCGCAAGAAAGATTGCACGCGAGAACAGCTTTCCCAAATACCGCGTCCGGGCGCGCCTGATCCAGCTCGGCCATGTCATGGCAAAAGGGGCGCTGAATTATGTGGACGGGCATCTGTGCCTGAACGATCCGAAGTATGTCGTGTTCACCTCGGCAGGAGCGCGGCTCACCAAATGGGCCAACGCCCACGTGGACGAATGTTGCCTGCGCTTTATCAGCGTGTACGAGCAGTGCGGCGTCGCGGAATACCGCTTCGGCACGCTCAACAGCGACGAGGAATACAACCGCCATTACCTCATGCTGGGCGACAACGACAAGGGTCGGACGAAACCCGTCAGCTTCGCGGAAATGAGCGACATTGTAAGCAGCCTGCCGGACACATTCCACGAAGCGCTGATCGCGCTGATGAAGATGAAGCGCATGACCATCGAACAACTGGCGGAATCCGCGTCCATGTCTGTGGACACCATCAAGCGCCTCAGGCGTGCAGAGCGCAAGAACTACACGATGGATCAAGTCGTCGCCCTGTGCGTCGGGTTGCATCTGCCGCCGTGGCTGTCGTGCGAATTGACCGCACGGGCCGGACTTACACTGCGTGATATTTCGGAGCACCGGGCATATCGGTATATCCTGGACTGCCTGTTCATGGACCGCATCGAGGATGTGCAGCGATTCCTGAAGGAAAACAAACTCGAGCCGCTGAACCTGAACTCCATCGCGTAACACAAATCAAATCACATGCTGCCGGGCAAAATGCCCGGTATTTTTTGCAATTTTTCTTTTCCCGAGGGGTGCAGCCGCCGCCCCTATTTTGGCCCTTTTGGGGCCTTTTTTGATGCCAAATACAGTGAAAACCCTTATGGTACAAGGCTTTTGTAGGGGTGCAGCAGCTGCCCTGTTTGAGTGGTTCAAAATCCGCTACCATGCACATGGCGCATATGAATGGCGCCGAAAAAACAGAGTGGAGGCGATATCATTGCAGAACGAAATGATACTTCCAATTCGCGCGGCTCCTTATCGGCACCAGACCAAGGCGGCGGGATTCGCGCTGGAAAGGCTGACACAGGGCGGCGGGGCCACGCTCCTGATGGAAATGGGCACCGGCAAAACCTTGACATCCATCGCCATCACCGGCGCGCTGTGGAATGCCGGGCACACCCAGCGCCTGCTGATCGTTGCGCCGCTGTCTATCCTTGGCGTATGGGCAGACGAGTTCGCCAAATTCGCCGCCTTCGACTACGCGCTGACCGTGCTCGAAGGTACCACCGCCCGGAAAACCGATACCATCCGGCACATGAACGGCACTGCGCTCCAAGTCCTCGTGGTGAATTACGAATCCGCGTGGCGGCTTGAGGCAGAGTTGGGCCGGTGGAAACCCGACCTTATCATCGCGGACGAGGGGCACAAGATCAAGACCCACAACATCGCAGCCTCGAAGGCGCTGCACCGGCTGGGCGCAAAGGCGAAGTACCGCCTGCTCCTCACCGGCACCGTCATCACGAACAAGCCCGTGGACGTATTCAGCCAGTACAAATTCGCTGACCCGCGCGTGTACGGCCCGAGCTTCTACCTGTTCCGCAACCGCTACTTCGACATGACCGGCTACGGAAACCACACCCCGGTCATGAAGCGGTCGATGGAGCCGGAGTTCACGGAGCGCCTGCACTCCATCGCGTACCGGGCGACGAAGGCGGAATGCCTCGACCTGCCCGACACCACGGACATCGTGCAGCGCGTGGAGCTGGAGCCTGCCGCCATGCGAATCTACCGCCAACTCGTCAAGGACAGCTATGCGGAACTGGCTGGCGACACCGTGACCGCGACCAACGTGCTGACGAGGCTTCTGCGGCTGTCGCAACTCACAGGTGGGTTCCTCGGCGGCGACGAAACCTCGGCCACCGAGCAGGTATCCTCCGCCAAGCTAGAGGCGCTTTCGGATATCCTCGACAGCGCTGAGCAGGATGGCAAAAAGCTCGTGGTCATCGCACGATTCATCCCGGAGATCCACGCCATCGGCAAGCTGCTGACCAAGAAGGGCATCCGGTACGCGCAAATCTCCGGTGAGATCAAGGACCGAGATGCGCAGGTGGCGGCCTTTCAGAATGATCCGAATGTCACAGTGTTCGTCGGCCAGATTGCCACGGCAGGCCTCGGCATCACGCTTACCGCCGCCAGCACCATGGTGTTCTACTCCCTCGACTACTCCATGTCGAACTACGAACAGACCCGCGCGCGCATCCACCGCGTCGGGCAGCACCGGCCCTGCACCTACATTCACCTGGTCGCCAGGGATACGGTGGACGAAAAGGTGCTCCGGGCGCTCCATGACAAGGCCAATCTCGCAAAAGCGCTCGTGGACGACTACCGCGCCGGACGAAATCCATTTAACCCATAAACAGGAGGACAAGATCATGACCGAAAGAGCAACGAACCAGACCATCCGCCTGCTCCCCGTGGGAGTCCTTCAAGTGGGCGGCTACCAGCGCCCGACCAGCACCGCCCAGGTCGAGAAGATTGCCGCTCACTTCGACGAGGCGAAGCTCGGACTCCCCATCGTCAGCGAGCGCGGCGGTAAATACCACTTGCTCGACGGCGCGCACCGCGTGGCCGCCCTCCGGAAGATCGGGTACACCCATGCCATGTGCAACGTGCTCACCGGGCTCACCTACCAGGACGAGGCAGACTACTTCCGTACCCAGAACCAGAACACCCGGCCGCTCACCAAGTACAGCCTGTTCAAGGCGGGCCTAGAGGCCGGTGACGAGTTGTGCGTCCAGATCGACCGGATCACCCGCGCCAATGGGTTCACGGTTGGGATGTCGGCCCGGGGCTTCAACAACATTCCCGCGATCTTCGCGCTGACGACCATCTGCACGGTCTACGGGGTTCAGACGCTCGACGAGACGCTGAAACTGCTGCGTGCCACCTGGGAGGGCATCAACGACGTGACCCGCCGCGAGTTCCTCGTGGGCACAGCGGAGTTCGTACATCGGTTTGGCCCCGCGCAGTTCGCAGAGCGGATGCGCTTCAAGAGCATCGCGGAGATCTGGCAGGATTTCCTTGCCGAGGCGGGCCACTCGAACCGAACCTCGTCCGACCCGGCCATGCGCAAGGGGTTCTGCCGCGTGCTGGTCCGGCACTACAACAAGGGGCTTGTCGCGAACAGCAGGAAGCGGCTCAAAATGGAGGGCTGATCATGCGAATCGAGATTGAAAGCATCAAGGTCGCGGCGCGCATCCGAAAGCAGACCACAAAGATTGAGGAGCTCGCGGCGGACATTCAGAAAAACGGTCTGATCAACCCCATCACCGTGATGACGGTTGACGGTGGCTACCAGCTGCTCGCGGGGCTTCGCAGACTGCGTGCGGCGCAGTCGCTCGGCTGGACGGAAATCGAGGCGACGGTCGCCGCACCCAGGGACGCCGAGGCCGCGCTGTTCATCGAACACAGCGAGAACGAGCAGCGCGAGGCGTTCACCTTCTCCGAAAAGATGGACTACGCCCGGCTGATCGCAGAGATCGAGAAGGCCAAGGCAAAAGAGCGCATGCTTGCCGGGAAGAAGGAGCCTGACCCTGTGGTCGGACGGCCACAGGGTTCCCAGAAGGGCAGAACCCGCGATAAGATTGGCCCGAAAATCGGTCTCAGCGCGAAACAGTACGACCGCGCAAAGTATGTGGCCGACCATGGATCGCAGGCGGTGATCGACGAACTGGATCACGGCCGGCAGACCATATTTGGTGCCTACAAAGAGCTTCGATCTGCAAAGCCCCGGCCGCAATCGGAAACCGCTTCCGACGAATTTGCGCCTGCGCCCGCCCGCGAAACGGATCTGGATCGCGCGATCCGCGCCGAGCGCGAGCTCGACGCCTATAAGTACCGCCAGCACAACGAGATCTACCACCGGGACAGCATCATCGAAAGCCTCAAAAACCGAGTTTCCGAGTTGGAGGCGGCGCTCGAGGCGGCGCACAATCGGATTCGAGAACTGGAGGGAGTCATACATGGAACAAGAGCATCTCTTTGATCTGGCCGACGGGCTGAAAGCCCTGCGCGACCGGAAGGACGCGCTGGAGGCCGAGCTGAAGCAGGTCAATATGGACATCGACAACGTGGACTGGCACCTCTCCACGGTGATGATGGAAACCGAGACGCAGAATTTTACCCGCGCGGGCACCATGTTCTGCCTGACCACCAAGATACGCGCCTCTGCCACGGAGGGCATGAAGGACGAGCTGTTCGGCGCGCTCCGCGCCGAGGGCTTCGGCGACCTGATCTACGAAACCGTCAACGCAAATTCGCTCTCGGCCTTCGTAAAGGAGCAGATTTCCGAGAACGACGATTCGCTCCCCTCATGGCTGGACGGCCTCGTGAACGTATTCGAGAAAACGACTGTGGGCGTGCGAAAAGCGCGCTGAACAAAGAAAGGTAGGATTTCGGCATGAGCAAGAACGAGCTTAGAATCACCAATAGCTACACCTCCCTGGAGAATTTTAATCTGGCCGACGCGCTGTTCGAGGAAATGGTCGGCATGAACATCACCTTCGACCGGGTGACGATCCCCGCCGCCGGCGGCACCGTGTTCGAGGTGCCCGGCGCGCTGCCCGGCGAAACCGATACGGTGAAGGAGTTCACCGGTGTGATCCTGTTCCACCACCCGCTGTTCACCTACTACCGCGAAAAGTATGTGGGCGGCAGCAATCCCCCGGATTGCGGCAGCTACGACGGCGTGACCGGCGTCGGCGACCCCGGCGGGGTTTGCGCACGATGCCCTCTCAACCAGTTCGGCAGCGGCGAGAACGGCGGCAAAGCCTGCAAGAACAAGCGCCGTATCTTCATCCTGCGCGAAGGCGAGATGATTCCCTTGGTGCTGACGCTGCCCACCGGTTCCATGAAGGAGTTTAGCGTGTACATCAAGCGGCTGCTGGGCAAGGGTCGGAAATCCTGCTCCGTGGTGACGCGCTTCTCACTCAAGAAGGCGGTCAACGCGGGCGGCATCGCCTACTCGCAGGCACAGTTCGCTGTGGATCGTCCGCTGACCGACGCGGAGCTGCCGTTGATCCTTTCGATGGCCGAGCAGGTGAAGCAGTTCGCCACGCGCGTCGGGTATGAGGACGAAGCTGCCCCGGTGGAGGCCATCGACCCCGAAACCGGCGAGATCATGGACGCGGAGCCCGCGCCCCGTCCCTTGCGCTGAACAAAAGCGCTGGAGGGTGGGCCTCCTCCCATCCTCCGGTAATCCGAAAGGAGTGTTACCGACTGAGTTACCGAATGGAAACCGACCTGCGGGCCATTGAAGATTATCTTCAAGGCGCGCCGGTCGTGGCCTTCGACTTTGAAACCTCGCCATTACTGCAATACCGGGAAGACAACCGCGCCGCGCTGGATGCGCACCGCGCCTGCATCGTAGGCATCTCGCTCTCGGTGGCTCCAGGCAGCGCCATCTATGTTCCCTTGAAGCATGCCGGCGGTGGTAACGCCGACCCGGACGAGGTGATCCCCTTCCTGCAGGATGCGCTCTGGATGAATTCCACCGTCATGAAGGTGGCGCACAACCTCGCTTTCGAGAGCATGTTCCTGTATGCCCTCGGCATCATCCTCCAGCCGCCGTGCTACGACACCATTGCCGCCGCGCAGCTTACTTTGAAGAACACCTTTGAATTTCGCGGCCTTTCCGACAGTGGTCTCAAGAAGCTGGTGCCGGAATTGCTGGGCGACGAGCTGCCTTCCTTCGAGGATGTGACGGAGGGCCGGTTCTTCGACGAGATGGATTCCCACGACCCGGAAACTATCCGCTACGCCTGCGCCGACGCCGATTATGCGCTCCGGCTGTATCGTCGGTTCAATCAATGGTTCGATGCCTTCCTCCCCAGGCACCGTTTCATCGTGGAGCAGGTGGAATCGCCCACGGCTGTCTATTGCGGCCTGATGAAGTACAACGGCCTGCTGATGGATGAGGAAGCAATGATCCGCAAACAGGGCGAGTGCGCTGCCCGGCTCATTGACCTGCAGGCCAAAATCCACAGCCTAATCGGCGACGTTGACATTGGCGCGAATGCGGGGACTCAGGCGTTCAAGGATTACCTGTTCAAAGACCTCGGCCTGCCGGTTCTGAAAACGACGGGGAAGAACGCCGAGGCCGCCGACGATCAGGTGATGGTGATGCTCGCGGAATGGTGCGTGGAGAACCGCCCGGAGTTTGTGCCTCTGTTCGAGCTGGTTCAGGCATACCGCAAGTGGTCGAAGCTCAAAACGACCTACATCGACGGGTATCTGCGCTTTGTCAACCCGGCAACCGGGCGCATTCATCCCGATCTCATGCCGCTGGCCACCGAGACAGGCAGGTTTGCTGCGCGGAACCCCAACATGCAGAATTGCCCGCGCAAGACCAACGACCCGGTAGGCATCCGCTCCTTCATCGTCGCGCCCGAAGGTCATGTGCTGGTGTCCTGCGACTTTTCACAAATTGAGCTGCGCGTCGGCGCGTTCTATTGCCGGGACGAAAAGATGCTGGAAACCTACCGCACCGACGGAGACATCCATGCGCAGACCACCGGCGTCATCTTTGGCATCCCTTACGCGCAGGCCGTGGACAAGGGCGCGCTCGACTATAAAGAGCGCCGGACGATTGCCAAAAACGTCAACTTCGGCGTCTTCTACGGCCTGTTCGCGCGCGGCCTCCAGCGCACGCTGAAATTCAAGGCGGGGCTGGCGGCGACGCTGGAGGATTGCGAGGGCGTCATCCGCAACCTCAAGGCTGGGTATCCAGCGCTGGCCCGCTGGCAGGAGCAGGCGAAGAAAGCTGCCACCATCCGCCAATACTCGCAGACCTTCCTGGGCCGGCGGCGCTATCTGCCCGGCATCCGGTCCCAGGATTGGGGAAAGAAAAGCTACGCCGAGCGCTGCGCGCTGAATACCCCGATCCAGGGCACCGCCGCCGACATCCTCAAGCTGGCACTGGCCGCCATCATCGCCGGGCTACCGGAGCGCCCGTGGCTGAAACCGCTGCTCCAAATCCACGACGAGTTGGTGTTTGAATTGCCCGCCGACCGGCTTCATGAGGCGGTGGCGTTCATCCGCTCGCGCATGGAGGCGCAACCCTTCCTGGAATTCGACGTGCCGATCGTGGCCGAGACCGCCTGCGGGCCGGACTTTGGGCACATGGCGGAGATGGAGTGACCATGGACAACGAACTCATGAAAAACGCTTCGGGGTACGTCGATCCCACGGCCTGCGAGGCGCTGGAAAACATCATCCGCGGGGAACGCGCCAAGTGCCTCGGCTACATGCCGCTTACCTACATCTGCTCGCCGTATGCGGGGGACGTTGAGCAAAATGTTCGGAATGCCCGGCGCTAGTGCGCCTTTGCCCTGACGCAGAGAGCGCTGCCCGTCGCACCGCATCTGCTGTTCCCCCAATTCATGGACGGAGGCCGTCTGCCGGGCGAGGAAACCGAGGAGACCCGCGAGCTGGCGCTGCACATGGGCCTGATCCTGCTCTGCCATTGCCGGGAGGTGTGGTATTTCGGGGATACCCTCAGCGAGGGCATGAAGCGGGAACTGAACCGCGCGCGCCATCGCAACATGGTTGTACGCCATTTCACCGATGATTGCAAGGAGGTGCCGGTATGAAGCCGCTGAATATCCCCGTGGAAGAGTTCCTCCGACCTTCTTCGACCCCATCGACAAAATCTGCCTGCGCGTGTTTGCCGATCGAAAGGAAGGCGTCGTGTTCAAGGGCATGAAGCTGGAAACGACGCTCGCCCAGATGGGCGCCATGGTTCCCATGCTGAAGGAGCAAAACGCGCTCATGCGCGGCATCTACTTCGTGGTCAATGCGGGCGGGCACGAGGACGCGGACATCATCCGCGTCAACGCGCAGTTCATGGAGTGCGACGATATTCCGCTGGAGGAACAGTGGGCGCGGATCGAGGCGTTTCCGCTGGAACCGTCCATCATCGTCAAAACACGGAAGTCCCTGCACACCTACTGGCTTCTGCACGACGCCGATGTGGCCGCGTTCCGTCGCGTGCAGAAGCGCCTGGCCGCACAGTTCGGCGGCGACCGCACCTGTGTCAATGAAAGCCGGGTGCTCCGGCTTCCGGGCTTCAACCATTGCAAGCTGGAGCCGGTCATGGTCGACTGCGTCAAGTTCAACCCGGAACTGCGCTACACTCAAGCTGAGCTGGAAGCCGTACTGCCCGAGATCGAGGTGGAAATGCCGCTGCGCCTCGCCGATTCTGCGCTGCATGGCACCAGAAAGGGTTTGGCACTGGTCCGCCGCCGCTGCCAATTCATCCGCCATTGCGCGGAAAACGCCGCCACGCTGTCCGAAGCGGACTGGTATGCCATGATCACCAACCTTGCGGTGTTCGAGGACGGCGAGCAAGCCATCCATGCGTTGTCTGCCGGCTATCCCGGATACAAAGCCGGGGAAACGCAGGAGAAAATCCAGCACTTTCTTGAGTCCGGCACCCGGCCCATGACTTGCAGGACCATCGCTGAAAAGGGCTTTGTCTGCTCGCACCTGCAGGATGGCACCTGCGCCTGCAAGGCGCCGGCCGCCATGTGCTATCAGCCTCTGGACCTGGAGACGCTCCGGACGCTGCTCCTGGAGATCCCGACGACGGGCAAGACGGTCGAGGATGCCTTGGCGGCCCAGCGTTTCGTGCAGGACCACCTCTACAACGTGGATGCGCTAATGGCCGCAACCTTCCTGCAATATGAGCTGCGCCCGCATTTCGGCCTGAAAGCCATGGATATAAAGCCGCTGGAGGGGCTGCAGAAGGAACTGTACCGCGCCTGGAAAAATGCCAAGGACACCAAGCGCGAAAGCGCGGGCGATGAACTGCCGGACTGGTATGAGCCAACGGAGAAGGGCGGGCTGCGTTTTCTGCCCGGCGTGCTGGCCAATCATCTGGCTGGAGACGTGAACGCGTTCTATGGCGCGGGCAGCTATTACGGTTATGACGGCGGCGTCTATCACGCCTATGAGGATCTGTGGGCCTCAGCCAAGGCGCGGGGATTCATGATCACCCGCTCCGCGACGCTGAACGCCATCAACGACGTGGTCGGCCAGTGGCGCATGCTGATCCGCAAGCCCGTCCGGGAGATCAACAGCAACCCGTTCATCATCAACGCGCGCAACGGCCTGTACAACGTGCTCGACGGTTCCTTCAAGCCCCACACGCCGAAATATTACTCCACAGTGCAACTAGGTGCGACCTACGACGAGGACGCTGTCTGCCCGCAGTTCCACGCCTTCCTGCATAGCGTGCTCGGAGAACCTGAGATCGAGTTGATGCAGGAGATTTTCGGATATCTCCTGATCCCTATCAACAAGGCGCAAAAGTCCTTCGTGTTCGTCGGTGCCCCGAACGCGGGCAAGTCCACGCTGCTGGCGGTGGCCCAGGAAATCCTGCTGGGCAGCGAAAACGTCAGCAACATCGCGTGGCAGAGCCTCGGCGACCGCTTCAACAAGGCGGAGTTGTTCGGGAAGCTGGCCAATATCTTCGCAGACCTGCCCTCGAAAGCCATTGACGACAACGGGCTATTCAAGGCGCTGACCGGCGAGGATTACATCACGGCCGAACGCAAGAACAAGGATCCGTTCTCCTTCAAGCCCTACGCGCGGTTCCTGTTCTCCTGCAACGAAATCCCACGCAATTACGGCGACCGGAGCGAGGGGTTTTACCGAAGGCTCGTGATCATCCGGTTCGATCACTCCGTGCCCAAGGCGCGACGCGACCCGAACCTTCTGGACAAGTTGGCAGCGGAGCGCGATGGCCTTCTCATGTGGGCGCTGGGCGGGCTGCGCCGCCTGATCGCGCGGAACTATGAGTTCTCGGAAACTGAGGCGACCCGTGCAGAGCTGCAGCGTTACCGGATCGACAGCAACAGCGTGCTCTCCTTCGCGGACGAATACTGCGAAGAAGCCACGAATGGCTACGTTGTGCGGTCGGAGCTGTATCATCGCTACCGGGAGTACTGCATCGAAACCGGGCTCAAGCCGCTATCCGAGAAGGCGTTCATCCGCGACCTTGCCACCGCGTTTCCCAGCGCCACGGAATCGCGCGATCCAATTTCCAAGCGCCGGGCCTGGAAAGGCATCCAATTCCATGAGGAAGGGAGACCGCAGGCGTAGCGGATGACCACGAAAACCACGAAAACCACGTGATCTCGATTTCTTCTATATATACTAAAATAAAGAAATATATAGAGAAAAGAGAGATAATATAAGGAACCACCAAACACGTGGTTTTCATGGTCTCCTGGCATGGATGATGATATGGCCGAGCGCGACATCGTGGCCGCGATCCTGCGGCTGCTCAAGAAAACGCCCTGCTGCTATGCGTGGAAAGAGCACGGCGGCATGTATGGAGTCGCAGGCACCCCGGACATCATTGCCTGCATTAACGGGAGGTTCGTGGCCTTCGAGGTCAAGACCCCAGGCGGAAGGGGCACCGCCCCCGGCAAATTGACAAAGCTTCAAGAGATCACGATACAAAAAATCAGGAATGCAAGAGGACAAGCCTTCAAAGTCACCTCGGCGGCGGAGGTCGCCGCGATACTCAAACAAATGGAGGTTGAGCCTTATGAATAGAGCCACAGGCGGTGAAATGACCGCCAAGGAATACCTCTCCCAAGCGTACCGGATCGACCAGCGCATCAACGCAAAGCTGGAGCAGGTGATGGCCCTCCGGGAGTTGGCGACCAAAGCCACCGGCACGCTTTCCGACATGCCGCGCGCGGATTCCCCGAACGTCTGCCGCATGGAGGACATTATCCTCAAGATCGTGGAATCTGAAAGCGAGATCAACGCCGAGATCGACAGGCTCATTGACCTCAAACGGGAAATGCGGGCCGTGATCGGCGCGGTGGAACAGCCCGAGCACCAGACCCTGTTGGAGCTGCGATACCTGTGCTTCAAGACTTGGGAGCAAATCGCGGTGGCGATGGCGTACAGTATCCAGCATACCTATCGGATGCACGATCAAGCCCTCCGCGCCGTGGCCGTTCCCCTTCTCGTTCCTCCACATGAGAGGAAATGTGATTGTATGGGAGCCGCCAATGTGCTCTCGTACATGGTGGAGGATTGAACGGATGGGGTATCACGACGCACTCCGGGACGGCATCCGCATGAGCGGGCCGAACAGACCGAGCGGCTACTACCCGCGCTGCCAGTTCTGCGGACGGGAGTTCTTCGCCATGAATTACCGCTCCGACATCCGCTACACCTGCGACCGATGCAAGCCCCTCAAGAAGCTCCTTCTGGCGACTGGGTTGTTCGGCTCCTCCAAGGATGAGAGGAAATGTGATTGAATGAGAGCCGCCAATGTGCTCTTATGAAAACTGACCAAACAGATCAAGAGGCCCTTGCGGGAAACCGCAGGGGCTTTCCGTATGGAGGACGCTATGCCCAAGAGGCCCCGCCATCCCTGCGGCTACCCCGGTTGTCCGGCGCTGACCGACCGTCAGTATTGCCCGGAGCACCGGAAGTTGGTGTCCTCCCATTACAACCGCTACGAGCGCGACCCGGCTTCCAAGAAGCGCTACGGGTACCGGTGGCAGAAGATTCGCGCGCGATTCCTTTCGGCGCACCCGTTGTGCGCGGAATGCCTGGCGCACAGAAGAGCGACGCCCGCGTCGGAGGTGCACCACATCCTGCCGCTCCCTCGCGGCGGGACGCATGACGAGGAGAACCTCATGGCGCTGTGCAAGCCTTGCCACTCGGGCATCTCCGCCCGCGACGGCGACCGCTGGGGACACCGGTAGGGGGCATTACATCTCTACCACTTTACCGTGCCGAAGCGGGCCGCCCTGTCGCGCGTGCATTTTGGAAATCAAAAATCAAAACCGAGGAGGCGACGTTCATGCCCAGCTTTGAGGAGTACATCACGGTGCGCGGCTGCGAGGGGTTCGTTGCGCCCCAGACGATCACCAACTATGTTCGATAGCCATCGCGCCTCGCCGGGATTTGTTTGTGGATACAGAACAAATCCCGGCGATTCCTTTCTCACCCCATGATGCCGATTATGATCCGAATACGATCTGAAAGCGAGTGGATACTGTGATCCGAGTGATCTATCATGTCACTGGTTCTCCGGATGGCAACAAAGGCGGGGAGGGAAAATCAGTGGCCATCGTTCACTTGAAGCTGGGCAAGATCACCAAACGCACCGACGGGCGATACCAGGCCGGATATCGTGATGTGGACGGCAAGCGGAAATTCATCACCTGCAACTCGAAGGAGCAAGTGCTCGAACGCTTCCAGGCGCTCCAGTTGGCGCAGGGCGGCAAGGTAGAACCTGAGAAAAAGAAAGGGCGGCCAAAAAGCGGAGCGCAGGCTCAATCTTCCGATAGAATCCCCCAGGCCACATCTCCAGACAAATACATGCCGCTGGCCGACTACATGTTGAACTGGCTGGAGAAGTTCAAAAAAGGCAAGATCAGGCCAAGCTCCTACGAACGCTACCAGTTCTGCCTCCAACTCCTCTGCAAGGACGAACTCGCCCAGATGGACATCCGGGCGATTCGGCTGGAGGATATCCAGGAGTACGTCAACCGCCTGGAGGACATGAGCGCGTCCACCATCAAGAAGCAAAAGCTGCTGCTCAGCCAGGTACTGGAGCACGCGATGCTGACTGAGGTGATTCAGCGCAACCCCGCGCAGGGCGTACAGATGCCGCCCATGGCCCACAACACCAAGGTGGTTCTCCCCTACGAAAAGGACGAACAGGAGAAACTAGCGGCCGCCTTTACCGAGGAAAAAAACGGACAGCTCCGCTTCCGCTGCGGATGGGGAGCCGTCCTTATCTTGGAGACAGGCTTGCGCGCGGGTGAGGCGCTGGCGCTGGAATGGGGAGATATCGACGAGGAGAAGCGCACGCTAAAGGTTACAAAAAACATGGTTCGGGTGAACGGGAAGAACACCGTCCAGCGCACCACCAAGACGGACTCGGGCAAGCGGACGATTCCCCTCAACGGCCGGGCTTTGGAGGCCATCCAGCACCTAAAAGCCCAGCAAGTGACGGGATGCCCCTATGTGTTCGCCACCCAGACCGGCAAGCACCTGAGCTACCGGAATCTGCTCGCCACCATGGAGAAGGCCTGCGAAGCGGCGGAGGTTGAGCACCGGGGCCTGCACGCACTCCGACACTCCTTCGCTTCGAATCTATACGCTCGGAGCGTAGAGGTCAAGGTCATCTCGAAGCTCCTCGGCCACGCCAGCGTGGAGATTACCTATAACCGATACATTCACTTCTTCGAGGGCGAAATCGACGACACCCTCCGGCAGGCCGTGGGGGTGTAGGCAGGGAGAGAAATGGCGGGCAACCTCGCAGGGGTGTATCGAGGCTGCCCGGTAATTGTGGAAAATCGAATGTGTGTTTCGAATAAATCCTTGTTTTGTGCGCTACGGCCTCAGCACAACCTTGATAACTTTGCCGCTTTCCGCCATTTGGAACGCTTCGGCCCACTCTTCGAGCAGATAGACGTGGCTGGCCACGCCTTGCGTCGGCAACTTCCCCGAAACAATCCCTTCGATGGTGGAGGGATAGCAGTACGGGCTGAGCTGGGAGCCGTAGATGACAATCTCCTTGGTGTCGCCGATGATCGACCAATCCACGGTCGCCGGCGCACTGAATACCGAGAACTCCACGAAGCGCCCACCCTTGCAGATCAGCTCCAGGCCCTGCCCGACCGAGCTGGGGTGCCCCGTGACTTCGATGTACACATCGCAGCCATAGCCGTCCGTTTGGTCCAGCACCCGCTAAATCGCATCGACCTTGCCGGGGTTCAGCACTTCGTCTGCGCCAAATTCCTCGGCCTTTTTCAAGCGTATGCCGTTCATGTCCAGCACGATCAGCTTCTTGGGATTGCGCATTTTGAGGCTCTAAACTATTCGTAGGGGTAAAGCCAGA